>NZ_FNNO01000033.1:0-2551 GCF_900106985.1 Hydrobacter penzbergensis
AGAAAAATAAGCACTTGCCGGATATTCCCACCGCAAATGAAGTGGAAAAAAAGGGAATTAGTGTGGGAGATAATCAAGCCTTGTTATTGAAAAAATAGAGGAACTGACACTATACATCATTGATCTTGAAAAAAGAATGAAGCTATTGGAAAATAAAAAATAATTACATGATCAATTTTAAGGGTGCATTTTTTTTGTTTTGCTTCTGCATATCCATAACCTTGTGCGCAGATGCTCAGTCTTATGATGTATTAAGCTATAATTATAACGGCACTCCTAACTATGGAGTCAAGATCAAAACAAACTTGCCTTTTTTGAATGGCAGCCAAATGCCCACGTTGCATATTGAAGGGTATAACTATGGTACTGCAAAGCCAATAGGACTTACGTTGGTTTGGTATATATTTGGAGGAAATTTTTATGCCCCAGGCATATCTTCATGCGGTAGCTATACACCGGATGTGTACCTGTCTAACGAGAATGGGCTTGTATCCATATTCATTAATGACCGGTCTTATTTCCAACGATTTAAAGTTTCAGGTTTTGCACAGGGCATGTCTGAAACAGCTACCTGGTTCCAGGGATGGACAGCGGTTGATGAAGCTTTAGGTGGTACTAACCAAACATTGGTGCCCTATTCTAACAGTTTCAAAGGAAATATATCCATGCCCAATGGGGTATGGAATGCCAATGGAAGTGTTGGTATTGCTAGTACTACCCTTAATACGTATGCTTTACTACAAGTTGGGAATCCGGGAAGCGCTGGTACATCACAGTCTGCTATATTTCAAAATGGTATTGGGGTTGCCCCATCAGGAAGTAGTAAGCATACCTACCTCTATTCGGATAATAATGGCTTTTATGGTATCAACGCTTATGATTATCAAAGTAATACTTATTTACCATTGACCATAGGCTGGGGGGCAAACAATGTATACATTGCTGGCGATGGGGGCAATGTAGGTATTGGCACGAGGAATCCGGGACCTTATAGATTGGCTGTAGAAGGAACCGTAGGAGTAAGGAAGCTGAAAGTAACCCAGGTTACCCCATGGGCCGATTATGTATTCGATCCTTCTTATAAACTTAAACCTCTCTCGCAAATCGAAGCATTCATCAAAGAAAACAGGCATTTGCCAGAAATTCCTTCAGCCGAAGAAGTAGAAAAAAATGGAGTAGATGTAGGTGAAACAGTATCGCTGTTGTTAAAGAAGATTGAAGAACTGACTCTTTACATTATTGATGTTAAAAAAGAGAACGAATCGTTAAAAGCGGGATTCGAGTCAATGAAAAATCAACTGAATGGCACCAAATTACAGTCAAAAAAATACAAATGATAAGATGAAAATACTATTCACGCCCTTATTTATGGTTATTTTTATTTTATTGGCTTATAATGGAATTGCTCAGACGAATATATTTCCGGCAAACGGGAATGTAGGTATCGGTACGACGAGCCCGCGATCCGCATTGCATGTCGAAGGAGCATCGGGTTTGCCGCCAACTTCAGGCAACATCAATGCCGGAAGAATGAGGCTTAACGGGGCTGGAAATATTGCACTGGATTTTGGTGCATTAGAGAATGCATCACCTTATCCGGCCTGGATTCAAGCTCACGATGCAAATAACTGGGCAAGTAATTTCCCATTGTTGTTGAATCCAAATGGAGGCAATGTTGGTATTGGAATAACAAACCCAAGTACTTTATTGACAGTAAGAGGCGCTAATACAAATGGCTATGGGCAATTGTCTATACAATCGAATGATATAAATAATGCGGCGAGAGCTACCTGGTATTACAATGGGACCTATATAGGCGAGATAGGAACAACAGGAACTGACTTTTATAATCTGGCTGGGAACAATAGTCTTTTTTACACAGGCAGTGTTGAACGGATGCGTATTACATCAGGCGGCAACGTAGGTATTGGCACTATGTCTCCGTCTGAAAAGCTTTCTATAAATGGGAATATTAAGACCCAAAAACTGATTGTTACTCAAACCGGCTGGAGCGACTATGTATTCGATTCATCCTACCAGTTGAAGCCTTTACCAGAGGTTGAACAATTTATCAAGCAAAATAAGCACTTGCCCGATATACCCTCTGCAATAGAAGTAGAAGAAAAAGGGATTAGTGTGGGAGATAACCAGGCGTTGCTTTTAAAGAAGATCGAAGAACTGACTTTGTACATGATTGAAATGAAGAAGGAGAATAAAAAACAGCAGGAAGAGATTGAGATGCTAAAAAGCAAGTTGAATATCAATAAAAGCAAACAAAAGAATAAATGACTTTCATCCGACATATCATAGTGATGGTATTGCTTCTTGGCTTTGTTACTGTCTCGCAGGCTCAACTGCCGGCAGATAGTGCCATCGGCAAACTCACAAGCTGGATTGGTGGTTTGAAAACGAGGAGTATTCATGCATTGGAGAAACAATACGACCGGATAGAAGCTAGGGTAACTAAAAAAACAGAACACTACCTGAAAAAACTACAAAAGGAAGAAAATAAGTTAAGGAAGAAAATGAAAGGAGCCGATAGTGCAAAGGT
>NZ_FNNO01000016.1:0-92551 GCF_900106985.1 Hydrobacter penzbergensis
GCAAAAAAAGAAAAGAAAGGTAATAGTAGTATTAGTAGGTCTTTTATATCTTAGTTGAACACATTATCTGTCCTACATATAGGGTACATTATATAATGCCATACCACTGATCATTATTGCCTTCAAAGATGATATTAAGAAAACAATCATTTCCATGCTCATAACACTCAAGCTTAAAAATGAAAAAATGTCGTATGGAAATAATGAAAGGCAATCCTTTTCCCTTTGCAAATAGCTTATGCCAGTCTTTATTGTCAGCAGCATTTCTAGACCTAATATCTATTTCATGTTGCAGATATGCTTCAATAAATGGGATTTGCATTTGATGCAACCTGAAATAAATTTCGAAATTGATTTGTAAATTATATTCTCCTACAAATTGTACAAACTTACTTAACAGGTTATCGTCATCATCCATAGACATTTTAAACGCTTCAATCGCTTCCTTTACCGTTATCTTCCCCTGGCAATAAAGCTCTTCGTATACAAAAACACAATACGAATGAGTATCAATACCCATATAAGGTAATACATTATCGAAAGGAATTTTACATCGCCTCCCTATCTCCATTATCTCCTTGTCGGAACGTATTGGCGCCAATAAATAATCTGAAGCGCAATTAGTTAGCAATTGTATAAACCGATTGCTTTCTTCTCCTACATCGCCGGAATCAAGTGCCGCCTCTTGTACAAAACTTGATAACTTAAAGGAGTTTGGAAGTCCAAATCTTGCTAATATCCCTCGTTCAAGGTCATAAATAGAAGCCCATTCTCCAGTAGTAAATTCATTTTTGTTATGAATGGATTTCAACATTGAAATGTATTTTTCACACATCATAAATATGTTCATTTTTATTATATTTACTGAACAAAGCTATTCTTCCAGACTCTTACCTATTTAAAGTGGAAATATGCCAGTGAATAAATCATTCATGGAACGGGTGATAATTTTTGATCAATGCCTTCAGCGTAAGCAAAAAATATGGACAAAAAAAACACTGATAGAAGAAATTAATACTAAATTGGATGAAAAAGGGGCTTTTGACAGGCGAAAAGTGAGAAGTACGGGAATCAGCAATAGCACGTTTTATAGCATTATCAAATATTTAAGGGAGCAATACGATGCACCTATTGAATGTAAGAAAGGGGAGTATTTATACTCAGGCGAATTTCATTTCTCTTATTCTGCGCTTACAGTTGAAGAAGCCGAAAAACTTTCAAAAATGGTTATTTTACTACAAGAATTGGATGGTGTTTCCTTGATGGCTGATTTTGAAGAGACAATTGCCAGGCTTAATTCAGTAGTACAATTACGTTTAGAAGGGAACGATAAAATCATCCGATTTGAACATCATACCATTCAGAGGGGGATGAAAGAGTATTTCAATAAGTTATTTGCAGCGATTGCATCCAGTACAGAAATCAAAATTGAATATCGCCGTTTTGCCACAGGAGTTGCAAAGTGCTTTAATTTTTATCCTTATCTCCTGAAAGAATACCACAATCGTTGGTACTTAATTGGTCGGGTAGTGGGAAAGAAAGATGTAATTACACTGGCAATCGACAGAATTGAACAAATAACCTTATTATCAAAAAAAGCTTTTACAACAGATGGCTTTGATCCCGATACCTATTTCTCTCGTACAATTGGCATAACAGTAACCAACCATAAAAGTCCTGAATTAGTTAAAGTTCGAGTTTCGAAATCGCAAGTCCCATATTTTGAAACACAGCCATTACATTCATCTCAACGAAAAGAAAGAAATTATGCCAATGGCGATGCTCTTTTGAGCTTAAATATTGAAATCAATTTTGACTTGAAACTCCTGCTAATGCAACACGCAGATGTTATAGAGGTGATCAGCCCTAAATATTTGAGGGAGGAGTTATGTAAAAAGTTAGAGCAGGCATTAAAAAATAATAAGGTAAAATGAAGACTTGAAACTTTAAATAGAGCGGAGTGAGAACAAATAATTTTGACATCAAAATATAAATATATGAATTCACAAAAAAATCCATGGGAAGAACTCAAAGGGCAAAATTACTTTGAAAAAGACAAGGAAATTATCGATGAGCATAATGCTTCCCTTGGGCCTCACCCACTATTTATTGATCTAGACCTGTTACCAGAACCTTATATTGGGAATCCCAATGCAAATGTTGTTATACTTTTTACAAATCCAGGATTAAGAAACGGAGGAGACGCAGAAAGAGAGGATTATAATAATGATAACTTAGTAACAGCGATAAGAAATAATCTTACACACTCAAATAAAGAATACCCTTATTATTATTTAAATCCTGAATTCAAAGAAACCGGAGGGGGCAAATGGATTCGCCAGAGAATGAAAGATTTGATAGACGACCCCAGAATTGGTGATAAAACATTATCTGAAAGAATTTTCGCTATTCAACTACACCCATATCATTCTGCTCGCTTTAAAAATATTGAAGGCTTGGAAGGACAGACGTATTCAATGCATCTACTATCAAAAGCAATAAACAGAGGGGCATTGATTATATTTACCAGAACACAAAAAGAATGGGATGATGCCTATTATAAATTTGATTCAAAATTTAAGGAATTAAAGCAAATACCCGAGTTAAACTTTATTGAGCTTAAAAACACAGCAAATAAAACTCCAAGAAGTCCTTATTTTAAAGAATCTATGGGAAAAGAAAATTTTGAAAAATTAATAGCTGCCATATTAAAACCTGTAGACAGAAATGGCATGGAATAACATCCCACTGTCGCCTTCCGTGTTTTGATAAGGCTTCAGAGGCAATGTACTTAAAGCACCGTTTAAAAACACACAGAAGAAAATAGAATAGGTATAAAATTCTAATCAATGTCACTTTCAAAGTCTGACTATAAAATAGCAACATCCTGTTGCAAGAAGCTGGTTTATAAAAAAGCTTTGTATTCTACCATGAACGATGCCAATGAATACATGGAAATGTTGGCACAGGGAGGTTATATTGTTTCAAAGTATGCACAACTTCTTTACCCAGATGGCATTGAAGTCAAGGGAAACTCTATTGAGGACGCTATTCATATTACCAGACAACTATTAAAAGACAACGAATATATTACGCTATTTGAGGCGACCTTTTCATCAAATGGGAAGGTTGTAAGAGCCGACATCTTAAAAAAGGAAAAGAATATATTACATATTATTGAGGTAAAATCAAAATCGTACGACAGTGATGATGAAGATAATCCAAAGAAAAAATTAGAGGAATACATTGAAGACGTAGCTTATCAAACATTAACAGTAAAAGAAGCTTTCCCCGATTATGAAATTCATTCCTATTTACTATTACCCGACAAAGCTAAACGTACTGATATCGACGGATTGGCAGGATGGTTTGCAATAACCAAAATGGACGACGAAAAGTTTGAAATAGAAGAATTACCTGCACAAAATGTAATACGATTTCAAAAGCCATTGGTAGAATTTAAATATGAAAACAGTGTTGAAAAGGGAAAATACATTTCTCTGCTTCAAAAGGACAACCTACTAACACTAACGCTTGTTGATAAAGAAGTGAATGAAATGATGGATTTTGTTGTAAACAAAACCAATCTATATCTTAATATTCTTGAAAATGGCATCCAACCAAAAGATTATTCTATAAGTAAAAATTGTAAAAGTTGCGAATTCAACATTGGAGAAGTAAAAGAAAAGAATGGTTATCGCGAATGTTGGCAAGAACTTTCAGATATTAGTCCGCATATTTTTGACCTGTATTTCGGAGGTGCCATTGGCAGCTCCTCAAAAGGATTTTATTTAAATGAATTAATTAACAATAGAAAGGTATCTTTTTTCGATCTTGATATTGAGCGATTTAAAAACAGTAAAGGGGAATACAGCACAAGAGGAGAAAGGCAGCTTTTACAGTTTGAAAATACCAAGGCAAACTCAGAGTGGATTAGTAGCGAAATGAAGAATGCTTTGAATAAGCTAGAATATCCTTTACATTTTATAGATTTCGAAACATATACAGGCGCAATCCCATATCATAAAAGAATGCGCCCATACGAATTTATTGCTTTTCAATGGAGCTGTCATACTATACAAAAACCAGGAGATGCGCCCCTGCATTCGGAATTTATCAATAGTGAATATGATTTCCCGAATTTTCGTTTTGCAGAACAGCTTATGCAGGTAATAGGGACAACTGGAACTCCCATCATGTGGTCATCATTTGAAAACACGATACTGCGAAGCATCTTAGAACAAATGGATGTCTACAATTATAAAAATGACATGTTACGTGAATGGCTCACAGGTATTACCACAGACAAAAAGCAAAATCGAATTGGCCGTTTTGTTGATATGAATGAGTTAACGCTTAAATACTATTTTCATCCTCATATGAATGGGAAAACCTCAATCAAAAAAGTATTGCCCGCCATTTGGAATAATAATCCCTATCTACATGCTATTCCATGGTTTGAACAATATGTGCCGGCCGATGAAGCAAAATTAAACCCCTACGATACGCTTGCTCCAATTATTGGTGAACTTGAAAAAGAAGAAGTTGTAAAAGATGGTACAGGTGCGATGAGGGCTTATAATGAAATCATGTTTGGGGCTACAACAAATACTGAAAGAAGGCAACAGTTAATAAAGCTACTGCTGCAATATTGTGAACTGGATACCATGGCAATGGTAATCATTTGGAAATATTGGATGGATAAATGTGGGCTATGAACAGCTCTTTGGGATTTAACTTCTGGATATTTATCGTAAAGTAACACCAGTTTTGACACCCTGCTTTAGCGGACCACACAAATCATTGGCTTACAATTAATTGCAATAGCCGCGCCTATAATAGTGTGGCCTCGCCAGGAATCGAACCTGGATCTGGAGCTTCGGAAACTCTTATACTATCCATTGTACTACGAGGCCGGTTGGGAATAATGCCCGGAAACCGCGCAAAAATAGGGGAAAGCCTTTAAAACCTCAGATTTCATTCCGGTGATTCCACCAGTTGCGTATCTGGGGAAATGCAATATGGAACCAGGTGGTAAACCGGGCGGGCTCCTCTTTCAGCAACTGTGCTACTTGTGAAAAAGATTGGAAAATATAGCTTTCCGCCTCCTGGGGGTTCGGGGTTATCTGGCCATCATAATAACCCACGAATACATGATCGAATTCATGCTCGCTGAGTCCGTTCACGAATTCCGTTTTATAAATAAACGTAAATGCTTTTTCCAATGGAACATCAAAGCCCATTTCTTCTTTCAATCGCCGGGTAGCTGCCTGCAAAGTATCTTCACCCGGACGCGGATGGCTGCAACAAGTATTCGTCCAGAGTCCGCCGCTGTGGTATTTGTTAACAGATCGCTGCTGCAACAAGAGCTCGCCACGGCTGTTAAAAATGAAAACACTGAATGCCCTGTGCAACAGCGCCTTTTTATGTGCCTCCATCTTTTCCATCACTCCCAACGCAATATCCTTTTCATCAACCAATATTACCTGTTCCATTCATTAAAATTACAGAAACCCAAGGAGAGTTATCAGTTGAGAGTTGTTAGTTCTGAGAAGAATAATCTAACATTCATCAACTCCTATTGATCTGCTTCTTCAGCAACTTACGCGCAAAGTGAATACGGCTTTTAATGGTACCCAGCGGCTCATGGAGCGCTTTTGCGATTTCATTGTAACGATACCCTTCAAAATATAAAAGAAAAGGATTGCGAAACAATGCAGGGAGTTTGTATATCGCCGCCTGCATTTCTTTCAGGCTGATAGTGGAAAGGGCCTCATTGTGAACAGCATGCGCGCCCTGGTTAAGTAAAAATTCATTGGGAGTATGATCAAATATCGTACGCTGTTTAGCCCTGCGGCGATAATGGTTGATGAAGATGTTGCGCATAATGGTGTACAACCACGCTTTGATATTGGTACCCTCATGATATTTATCCTGGTTGGCTAACGCTTTGCACAAAGTTTCCTGGTAAAGATCACGGGCGTCATCCTGGTCATGAGTCAAGGTAGCGGTGAAAGGCTTCAGGAACTCAGCATTACTCAACAACATCTCGTTAAACTCTATGGTTGACATAACAGATGCGTTTGATTCCTGCCCTAAAGTTACGCTATTTAAAGAGGAAATAAATGGGATTAACATTCCTTGTACAAGCACTCATTGAGCCTATTTTTTCAGCCTGCACAGATACTCCCCATAGCCGCTTTTGGCATATTTATCAGCCAGTTTCGTCAGTTGTTCCCGGTTGATATATCCCATTCGGTAAGCCACTTCTTCTATACAGCCTATTTTCTGGCTCTGCCTTTTCTCTATCACCCTTACAAATTCACAGGCATCGCTCAAAGATTCAAAAGTTCCTGTATCGAGCCAGGCCGTTCCCCGGCTCATAATACCCACTTTCAGCTTCCCCTGTTGCAGGTATTCATTGTTCACCGTAGTGATCTCGTATTCACCCCTCGCCGAAGGTTCAATGCTTTTGGCAATGGATACCACTTCATTATCGTAAAAATACAGGCCCGGCACTGCGTAATTCGATTTTGGCGCCTTGGGTTTTTCTTCTATCGAAATAGCATTTTGTTTTTCGTCGAATTCCACCACTCCATATCGTTCGGGATCATTCACTTCATAAGCAAAAACAGCTGCGCCGTCTACATCGTTGAACGACTGCACCAACTGACTGAACCCGGCTCCATAGAAAATATTATCACCTAGTATCAACGCTACTTTGTCATTCCCGATGAACTGCTCCCCGATCACAAAAGCCTGCGCCAGTCCGTTGGGCACGGCCTGCGTAGCATAAGAGAACTTGCAACCCAACTCCGACCCGTCTTCCAGCAGTCGCTGGAATTGAGCACTGTCTTCCGGTGTAGTGATGATGAGGATATCCCGGATACCCGCCAGCATCAAAACCGATAAAGGATAATAGATCATCGGCTTGTCATAGATCGGCATCAGTTGTTTGCTGATGCCTTTTGTGATCGGGTACAAACGTGTACCGGATCCGCCTGCGAGAATAATACCCTTCATGGTTTAAAAGTTAAGTTCGTTTGCAATCATTTTCAAAGTGGGCAATACCGTATCTTTTTCCGACAGTAACAGTTGCTCCTGCGGCAGGCCCCAGTCGATGCCTAATTCGGGATCATTGTAAATAATCCCTCCCTCGGAAGCTTTGTTATAATAATTATCGCATTTATAGAAGAAGGTTGCGGTTTCACTCAACACTACAAAGCCATGTGCAAAACCACGGGGCACGTAAAATTGAGTACGGCTCTCGCCAGACAGTTCAACAGCGATGTGCTGACTGTAGGTAGGCGATTTTTTACGCAGGTCTACCGCTATATCCAGCACTTTTCCCTCCAACACACGCACCAGTTTGCTCTGGGCAAATTCGCCATGCTGGAAATGCAACCCGCGCAGCACTCCTTTCTGTGAGCGCGACTGGTTGTCCTGCACAAAATTTACATCGATTCCTGTTTGTTGCAAGAATGTTTTTTTGTTGAAGCTTTCAAAGAAATAACCTCTCTGATCACCGAACACAGTATCATGTATGATGAAGCAGCCTTCCAGTTTTGTAGATTCCACTCTCATATCAGCGGTTGCTATACATTGATTCGTAATAATGTTGATAATTGCCGCTGGTAATATGGTTTAGCCATTCTGTATTGGCCAGGTACCAGTCGATCGTTTCGGCCAGCCCCTGTTCAAATGTTACCGATGGCTTCCAGCCCAGCGCTTTATTGATCTTGCCGGCATCGATGGCATAACGCCTGTCGTGACCGGGACGGTCTTTGACATAAGTGATGAGTTGCTCACTGGTTCCGGCACTGCGGCCCAGCTTTTCATCCATCAGTTTACACAACAGTTTCACCAGGTCGATGTTCTTCCATTCATTGAATCCACCGATATTATAGGTTTCACCGGTTACGCCTTTGTGAAACACCGCATCGATGGCTGTTGCATGATCTTTTACATAGAGCCAGTCACGCGTGTACTTCCCATCACCATAAACCGGCAAAGGTTTTCCGTTGATGATATTGTTGATGAACAATGGTATCAGCTTCTCAGGAAAATGATAAGGCCCATAATTATTGGAGCAATTGGAAACTACCGTTTGCAGGTGATAAGTCTCATGATAGGCCCGCACAAAATGATCGGAAGAAGCCTTGCTGGCCGAATAGGGCGAGCGGGGATCATAAGCTGTTTCTTCTGTGAAGAAACCGGTCTCACCCAGGCTACCGTATACTTCATCAGTGGAAATATGATAGAAGCGGTGTTTGGAATAATCGGCCGCCCATTTTTTACGGGCTGTATTAAGCAGGTTCACTGTGCCGATGATATTGGTATAGACAAAATCCAGCGGGGAAACAATGGAGCGGTCCACATGCGATTCCGCTGCCAGGTGGATCACATCGGTTATACTATATTCATCGAAAACTTTTTCAAGCGCTTCACTGTCGAGTATATTGGCTTTTACAAACCGGTAATTGGGTTTGTTTTCAATGTCTTTCAGGTTCTCTAAATTACCCGCATAAGTAAGGGCATCTAGGTTAATGACCTGGTATTGGGGGTATTGGTTCACGAATAGCCTGACCACATGTGAACCGATAAAACCGGCGCCACCGGTGATCATAATATTTTTGCTCATCTGTACTGCTTTCTTAACGGGCGCAAAATAAGCAAATACCCTGCTTGGCGCCGCATCAGGGCGCTATATTTTCATTTTCCTTTACTATCTTCATCCGGTAATCAACCCGCCTGCCATGAATCAACGTTATTACTCGCTCGATGTATTCCGGGGAGCCACCGTGGCGCTCATGATACTGGTCAACAACCCCGGTAGCTGGGCACATATTTATAGTCCGCTTGAGCACGCCACCTGGCACGGCTGTACACCTACCGACCTGGTATTTCCGTTTTTCCTCTTTGCAGTAGGTAATGCCATGGCATTCGTGATGCCCCGTTTTGAACAAGCCGGCGCGGGTGTTTTCTGGAAGAAAGTGATCAAAAGGACCCTGCTCATATTCCTGATCGGCCTGTTCCTGAATTGGAGTCCCTTTGTTAAATGGGATGGCGACCATATCGTTTTTAAGAGTTGGGATACCGTACGTATACTGGGTGTATTGCAAAGAATAGCGCTTTGTTATTTCTTCGCTTCCATTATTGTATTCTACGGAAAAACAAAAGGCGCATTTGTAACAGGTGGCATATTGCTCTTATTATATTGGTTCATCTGCAACTGGCTGGGCGCTCCCGGCGATCCTTACAGCCTGCAAGGTTATTTTGGTACACAGTTCGATAAAAACATCCTGGGTGAAGCGCACATGTACAAGGGAGAAGGTCTCGCTTTTGATCCGGAAGGATTGGGCAGCCTCATGGCGCCTGTTGTGCAGGTGATCCTGGGATTCATGGTGGGACAATACATCCAGCAAAAAGGTAAGACCTATGAAATGCTCAGCAATCTTTTTGTTGCCGGGGTGGTGTTGATCTTTGCAGGTTTCTGTTGGGATATGGTATTCCCCATCAACAAAAAAATATGGACCAGCAGTTATGTACTGTATACAACCGGACTGGCCATGTTAACCATCGGCACACTCATTTACCTCGTTGAATTCAAAGCTGTCAAAGGCGCCTGGAGCCGGTTCTTTGATGTGTTTGGTAAAAATCCCCTGTTCATATTTGTATTGAGTGGGTTCTTACCAAGAGTATTGGCCATGTTCCGTTGGGTAGATCACCTGGATGAAGCCGGTAAAAAAGTATATACTTCTCCTTTCGCCTGGTTTTACAATCATATCTGCAAAGACATCGCTTCAGACCTGCGGGTAGGCTCGCTGGTATATGCATTGGTAACGATCGCGTTTTATTGGCTGATTGTTTACTTGTTGGATAAGCGGAAAATTTACATCAAAGTGTAACCAATAGTTGATACAGGTTTAGCTGCACCATGTTTCAGCTTTCGCAATACTTTCAGGTTTTCCTACATCAATAAAACGCGCACCGCTGTGGTCGAAACATTGAATGGGGTAATGATCCATCAATGAAAGATATACGTCTACCATGGAGAATTTTCCTTCCTGTTTCATTGCCTCGAAAAGGCCGGTATTGATAACATGAATACCACTGAACGCTTTCTGCTGTAACAGTGAGTAGTCTTTTACAGACTGTAATCCAGCCGGTTTCTCTTCGCCGCTGTTCACATTACGCCATCCTTTGAGCCTGCTTGCAGCATCAAATAAAAAATAGCGTGAAGTAGTCCTGCCAGATACTGCCAGTGTAGCAAGGGGTTGTTCCGCTTCGTGCCGGCGTATCATATCATCCAACCGCATATCGGTGAGAATGTCTACGTTCATGACTACAAAATCTTTTTCCGCCTCAAAGTACCAGGCTGCTTTCTTCAATCCTCCACCCGTTTCCAACACAGCATCTGTTTCATCGGAAATAGTAATCCGGCTGCCCCATCCTTCGTTTTGAGTAATGGCATCAATAATTTGATCTGCAAAATGATGCACATTAACAATCACCTCATTGATGCCGAACTGTTGCAGGTATTCAATATTACGTTGCAGCAAGCTCTTACCATTTACCAACGCCAACGCTTTGGGATGATGATCGGTCCAGGGTTTGAGCCGGGTACCAAGACCTGCGGCGAATAGCATGGCTTTCATAGTACGCGCGTAATTTATTGTACCCAGTTCAATTGGTTGGTATGTGTGAGCACTACTTTTACTTTGTATTTGTTCTTCAGGTGCCGGGCTGTTTGTTCGGCAGCATACACACTGCGGTGTTGTCCGCCTGTGCAACCAAAATTGATCATCAGACTGCTGAAATCCCGTTTCAGATAGGTTTCTACTGTAATATCCACCAGATCCCACACGCTGTTCAGGAACTCATTCATCTTGGTGCGTTGTTCCAGGAAATCCTGTACAGGTTTGTCTTTCCCGCTTAGTTTTTTATATTCATCGAACCGGCCGGGGTTCAGGATTCCCCGCATATCGAACACGAAACCGCCTCCGTTCTCTGATTCATCGTTGGGTATGCCTGTCCGGTAGCTGAAACTGTTAATATGAATGAGTAACGGCGTTTGCTCATTGGCCTGTGGCGGTTCAAACCGCTCTATCATTTCATCGGTTACCACCAGTTTCAATACCCGCGTAAACTCAGGCATTACAATGCCGATACGTTTGTTCTCTATGAAAAATTTCAGGTTGCGAAGTGCCAGTGGAATGCTGGCCAGGAAATGTGCCTTTCGTTCAAACAGTCCCCTGAATCCATAAGCGCCCATCACCTGTAATAAACGGATCAATACATATCCGTTGTACTGACTCACAAAAGTAACGCGGTCTACCGGCTGCTCCAGCAATTGATCGATCTGGTCCATGTAATAGTCCAGTAAATCGTCTTTCCATTTTTCGCTCAGTTCTGCTTTCGCCTGCCACAACAAAGATGCCACATCGTATTGCAGCGCTCCTTTCATTCCGCCCTGGTAATCGATGAAATTCACTTCATCGTTCTTTACAATGATGTTGCGGCTCTGAAAATCGCGGAACATAAAATACTTATACTCAGTATGCGTGAGATAAGTACTCAATGCCTCGAAATCATCCAACATGGCTTGTTTATCGTAAGGCAATTGCAGGGTGTCTAGGAAATAGTATTTGAAATACAACAGGTCACTTAAGATAGCTTGTTTGCCAAATTCCTTGGCCGTAAGGCTCCAGTCGTAATCCAGTCCCTTGTCGCCCAGTATTTGCATTTTAGCGAGGGCCGACAAACTTTTCTGGAATAATCCATACGCATAATCGCCATGTCCGTTCTGTTCCAGTTTATTCAGCAATGAATCACGGCCAAGGTCTTCCTGGATATAAAGGGTATCGTCTTCATTAACGCCCAGGATAAGGGGAACCGGAAGGCCTGCATTTTTGAAATGCTTGCTGAAATAAATGAATGTCTGCGTTTCCTTTTTATTGAGGTTATAGGTAGCAATAAAACTATCCATGCCTGCATATATCCTGAAATAAATCCTGTCACTCCCGCTTTGCGGTAACTTCTCAATGCGATCTGCTTTTCTGCGTTGCACGATTTCAAAAAGCTCCCCAATGGCCGTAATAACTGCCTCCATAAACTGTATACTTTGGGCGAAAATAGCGGAAATGCCTGATTTACAGATTTTACTGATTATCAATTCTTTTCGAAGAACACAACTCGATTGAATGTACTAAAGTCACATATAGTCGAGTGGTGCTTGCGTTGAAAACACCATTAAACCCAGTGAAAACACCATTCAAAATTCCGTGAAAATACAATTGCAGTTATTATTTATTCACCTTACTTTTAATATATGATTAAGCTGCTCATCTGATTGGGTTTCACAAAACCCTAGTTTACCCCCCCCTAAAAAAATCAGAGGCTTTACTATTACGGTTTACCATACTGAATAGTAGTAATGAAGTTTAATTTGGATGAATTATGTGAATCTAAGAGCTAACCAATTTTATACTGTTCTTAGATTCAAAAAGAATTCTATTAAAAGCTCACATTCATTGCCATTTCTATTTTTTATAAAATAGAATGTCAAAATAATAGCCATAGCACTAACATAAAACACCGAAAGAGTATGAAAAAATTAAACACTGTCTATTTGGTATTAATATCTTGTACGGCATTAATCGCATCCTGTTCAAAGGAAAATTCACCAGTAGTTCAAAAAACTGATTTAGAAAAAGTCGCATATACGACTTTGCAGGAAAAGATGTCTTCAAACAATTTTAATGATCTCGATTGGAATAAAGTGGAAATTACACAGCTAAAGGGAAAGCCAGTCGTATTAATGATTCACAGCAAAAAGCCATCTGGAAAATTTTTAATATTTGGCGTTCTAAATGGCAAACAATCTTATAATTGGGTGGAACTTAAAAGTGCTTCTTCTTCAGCAAAAGGTAAATTTTCTGGTGAAATCTTACTCACTGCTGTTAATGATAGTATTCTAAATAATTTTATTGTTGTTGATGGAAAAGTTACAGGAACAGCGCAAAAAGGAACTCAGGTTCAAACAACATCGGCTTCTCCGATAATCAAAAAGTTATATGTCGTTGATCCAGGATGCACATTACCAAATGTTCAAGTT
Source organism: Hydrobacter penzbergensis (assembly GCF_900106985.1). NCBI lineage: Bacteria > Pseudomonadati > Bacteroidota > Chitinophagia > Chitinophagales > Chitinophagaceae > Hydrobacter > Hydrobacter penzbergensis. Next base: position 13,118 of record NZ_FNNO01000016.1, read on the forward strand.
ACCGGATATTTACCTTCAGGCTCACCAATGAATTTTTGGAGTCTTTATTGGCTTTTAAATCAAAGTTTGGATTACTTTTTTTCGTATAATTATGATCAATCTTCTGTCCCGCCGAGTGGTGGTGGTGGTGCAGCAATTGTTGAAATGCCGTCGCTAATATCTTGTTCTGGAAGAAATACAGTTGTAACAATTAATGCTGATGGAACTAAAACTTTTAAGACTGACTTTAGTGGTTCGGTTTTTTTTAATGGCTTATACGCTAAAGCTACGGTGTCTTTTACTATCAACCAGAGCATGCAAAGCCTATCGATTCCAAAAAATTTCTCGATCAATATCTCTCCTTCATGGGCTATAGGGACGTACTCGCTTGGCTCGATGGACGATGTATATTCGTATTTTTTTCAGAGCACTAATACTCTAACCATCTACTTTAATATGAATTATGCTGTTGGTTTATCTTCATTAGGCCTTATTTCTACTATCCCAGAACAATGGAGGATTTCAATAAATCTCAACACTCCTTTTCCATACACAATTACACTTTCAAAATAAAATAGTATGAAACTAGTAGAAAGCAAACTTTTCAGAATAGCTGTATATATAGTAGCAGTCGGTATCGTTTTACAAGTTGTTTTTTTTATCCTGGGAATTTCTATGCACTTTTTAACAACTAGTAGCATAAGCGGCATAACAGAAATAAGAAAAGACATGCAGCAGACATTCAGTTATCATAACCCGTCAATGGACAGTGTATTAAAAAATACCATTTGGTATAAACGATTCGAAAGCACCAGTAATAGGGATTCTCTGTTGTATTATATAAAAAATGCCAGAATTGATGCTGACAGTATTTTAAACCAACCGAGGAGTGTTCCTAGATAGAGTGATAAAAGTAAAGTATTTCAAGGCTTCCGGTTCTTGAAAAAATAATATAGAGGTATCCCAACGCAAGTGATCAATATTCCCAATAATGAATTGATCACTTGCGTATGCCCGTTTCTATAATTTATGATATCTGTGTATAAAGTACTGGCAAGAAAAAAGAAGGCGAATACAACAAACAGGAAGGGAACAAAAGGATAACCCCATACTTTGTAGGTACGCGGAAAATCCTTCATTTTATACCGCAGTATAAAGACCCCCAGCGCGCTCATACCATAGAAAAACCAGCTCACAAAAATGAGCATATCAGTCAACATGTCAAAAGAGCCACTGAAAATAAGTATGATCGTCCAGCAAGCATTCAGCAGCAAAGCATTACCAGGTGTATGGTAGCGCGATTGTATTTTCCCGACCCAGTTTGTTTTTTTGCTCGATGCAGCAGTTGCAAATGTAACCCGGGCGGTAGCCAGCACATTGGCATTGGTAGTACCCAATACAAACAACATCACCAACAAAGCGATCAGGGAACCGCCTTTCATTCCCCAAACAACAGAAGCGGCATCAGACGCCACAAAAGAGGAGTTTGCCAATTGCTGAATGGGCAATACATATACAAAAGCCAGGTTGAGCAATACATACACAATAATGCAGAAAAACAATCCGGTGAAAAGACTGCGGGGAATATTCCGTTGTGGTTCTTTGATCTCACCTGCTACGAACGTGATATTGTTCCATCCGTCATAAGCCCAGAAAGCGCCTGCAACTGCAGCCATGTACATACCAATAAAATTCAATCCCTGCAGGTGTTGTGGCGTAGCAGTTACCAGGTGTTCCCAGGATCCTTTCCCCGAAAACAGGATACCACCAATGAGTAGCACAATGGCTACTGCTTTCAATGCCGTTAAAAAACGCTGTACCATACTGCCATACCCTACACTGAAATAATTGATCAGGGTTAATACAACAATGATGAACACGGTAAGCAGTTTTACTCCTATCTGCTCCAAAGGAAAAATAGTTCCTACCCCGGGTATATGCAGGTGATAAGCCTGCTCCGTTGCAAGCGACAACCTGGGTAAGTGAATGAAATAATTGGCATACTGAGAAAACACATAAGCAATGGAGGCATTGCCGGCTGTATTGAATACGGCGAAAGCAGCCCATCCATACAGGAAGGCAAAACGGGGACCATACATTTTTTGAAAGAATACAAATTGTCCGCCTGTTTCCGGAAACATCACCGCCACTTCCGCATTCGACAAAGCCCCGAACAAAGTAACAATACCCGCTACCATCCATACACTCAATAACAACAGTGGCGATTGCAATTGTGCGGCCATCAATGCCGGCTTCATAAATATACCCGACCCAATCACGCCGCCTATTACAATAGCAATGGTGGTTCGCAGGGAAAGGGTACGTTTCAATATGGGTTCAGGAATACTGATGGGTATTAACCGGTTTGATGAAGATTTGTGCGTATTGAAAATAAGACAAATCGGGTATCCACAAAACAGTACCCTCAAAATAGCCGGCCTTGCTCACCGGGCCTCCTGAACTGCGAACAATCCAGTTCCCAACGCTCTGCATTGAGTTTGTATAATTTATTATACTTGATGAATTGTTGCCGCACCAAATCTGAGATCGGTCCTTCTCCACGCATGCGTACGCCATAACGGCTGTCGTTCACTTGTCCACCGTGACCATTCTCTATCAGGTGCCATACTTTATCGGCACGGTCGGGAAAGTTTTTATACAGCCAGTCGTGAAAAATAAGTTTAATGGCGCCGTTGAGCCGTATAAAAGTATACGCACTGAACTTTGCTCCATTCTGACTGGCGGCCTCCATGATGCGTTGCATTTCATGCTCATTCAAACCAGGTATCATAGGACCCAGCATCACGCCTGCCTGTACGCCGGTATCACTCAATTCTTTTATTACCTGCAGCCTTTGCTTTGCAGTTGTTGTACGCGGTTCCATGGCACGGCGTAAATCTTCATTGAAGGAAGTGATACTCACCAATACACTCACCAGTCTTTTACGTGCCATCTCCTGCAACAGGTCTTTATCACGCAATATGCCGGCATTCTTTGTGATCATACCTACCGGCTGGTTGAATTCATTGCACACTTCCAGCAATTGCCTGGTGATCTTATATTTTTTTTCTGCCGGCTGGTAACAATCGGTATTACCACTCAGACTGATGGGCACGCATTGCCAGTTCTTGTTCATGAGGAATTTACGCAGCAATTGCGGCGCATTTTTTTTAACAATGATCTTCCGTTCAAAATCCAGTCCCGCACTGTATCCCCAGTATTCGTGCGCATTGCGCGCATAACAGTAAATACAACCATGTTCACAGCCCTGGTAAGGATTCATACTGTAGAACATCCCTACATCGGGACTCTCCACTTTATTCACAATACCTTTGGCCTGGTCTTCCAGGTACACCGTTGCAATGTTGTGCTCCGTCCAGTCATCAATGGCTTCTATATGTTCCCGCACCCTTTCATTTTTGAGGAAACGGTTACGCGGATTGAACTGCGCCCCCCTGCCTTTTAGATATTGGTCAGGCGATGTTGGTTGTTCTTGTTCTTCTTCCATATACAAAACCTCTTCGTTAAAAAAACAGGCTCGCCTGTTTTGGTTCTACTCTTTTTACGTTCAGTAATTCGAATCGTTTTACGAGTTCATATTTTTTAGTACCTGCCTCTTTTCTTAACAGCAATACATGTTGGGCCATGAACCGTCCGCTGAAATGACTGTTACTGAACTCCAGCCATCCTTTCTCGTATTGCCAGGGCAGCAGCTTCCGCGCAACCGTCAGGTGTGGTTCGGTAATGAAATGTGGTTTGTGTTCCGCATCGAATTTCAACAACCGCTGCACCGGACGCAACGACCGCACCAGTTCCGTGATCTGCGTTTTGGTCTTCACTTCTATATAAATGGTATGCGTGGGAAAACTGCCAAAATTTTCCAGCTCTACTACAAAAGACGGATTCTCTTTGATGAGGGTATCCAGTCTTTGTACGATACGCGATTCCAGCATATTGAATTGCATGAAACGCAACAATGTGATGTGCGGTTTGCTGTGCACGGCAGATGGACATTCATACCGTTCGGCAAAAGATTGTTTCAGCGCCATGATGGTTGCCCGCAATGCCTCGTGTGGCTCCAGCACCAGCAGGTAATCGCTTACCGGGCAATCTGCCAGGGGGTGAATGCTATTTTGCATACTTGTGTTTTTGGGTCAGGCCGGCCGCAGGCCGAATACATTTACCTGGCGACTCGTATCGAATGCATGTTTTCTCCGTACCAATACCAGTTCCGTTATTTCGAAAGAAGCAGGCAAGGCATCGCAGGTGCCGGCGGGGAGGCTGGGGTTGGTGATCAGTTTCATATCCGGACAACCATAACTCCGCACATAGTCATCTACTATTTTCAATTCCCTGGCCAGTTGTTGCAAAGGCTGCCGGTCGGAGATCCGTACAACCGATTCTTCTGCGGGAGACTGCAGCGTAACCCTGAAACTCTTTTGTGCGCTGATGATGCGGTGCATCCAGCGGATCAAGGTTTCTTCCATGTCTTCCCTGGCCCAAAAATGAGCCAGGGTCAGCGAGCCCGCTCCCAGGCGGGTGACGAGTTGATAATTCCATTCCATATTTTCCGGTATTTTTTTAGTTTGTCAATTATTTTAGCATAAATTTACTAAATAATTTAGTTAAACAAAATTAATTTCTATGCAGGGGGAACAGTGGTACGGAGCCGCCTATAAAGGCTCCAAACAATTCAGCCAGTGGGAGATCCCCACTGCCAATGCCACCGGCTTTGGCGCAGCAGCCGATGATTATATGGAAAGAGGTATCGACCTCAACGAACAGCTCATTCACAACAAGCCCGCTACTTTTTTCTTTCGCATGAACAGTGATGCCATGATCGGCGCCGGCATCTACAGCGGCGATACCCTGATCGTGGACCGCAGCCTCAAAGCCACCACCGGCAAAGTGATCGTAGCCATCGTGAACGGGGAATTATTGGTCAGGCGCCTGCACACCCATATCAAGGGTATTGCACTAATAGCTGAGAACAAACGCTACGGCGATATACTGATTGATGAGTTCTCTAACTATGCCGTATGGGGCGTAGTAGTTTACAGCATACACCAATTATGAAAGCGATCGTTGACTGCAACAATTTCTATTGCTCCTGCGAACGGCTGTTTAAACCCGAACTGAAAGGCAAACCCTCAGTGGTATTGAGTAATAACGACGGATGCATCGTCTCGCGCAGCGATGAAGCCAAAGCGCTGGGCATTGCCATGGCCGGTCCGTATTTCCAGGCAAAGCCCCTGATCCGGCAGCATAATGTCACTGCTTTCTCATCGAACTACCATCTCTATGGTGATCTGAGCTGGCGCGTTATGGAAACACTCCGCCTGCTCCTGCCTCCCGGCCGCGTGGAAGTATATTCGGTGGATGAAGCCTTTCTCGACCTGGACCATATCCCTAAAGATCAGATACGGGAAATGGCCATCCGGATACGGACTGTGGTAGAACAATGGACGGGCATCGCTGTATCCATTGGTGTAGCACCTACTAAAGTGCTGAGCAAAATAGCCAACCGGCTGGCCAAAAAACACAAAGACATCACCGATTGCGTGCTGGTGCTGGATAGTCCCCGCACCATACAACAAGCCCTGGTGAAAACAGATATCGAAGACATCTGGGGCGTAGGATTCCGCTATGCCCACAAACTGCGGCAGCAAGGCATTAACAACGCTTACGAACTGAGCATCAAAGATCCTTCCTGGGGACGTAAATATATGGGCGGCGTAACAGGCACCCGGTTACTGAAAGAATTGCGGGGAGAATCCTGTATTGAAATGGGAGAAGACCGGCTTGTTAAAAAAATGATCGCCACCACACGCATGTTTGGCTCTCCGGTGCATGATGTGAAAGACATCAAAGAAGCCATCGCTACCTATACTTCACGCGCGGCAGAAAAACTGAGGCGACAACATGGCGCCGCAAAAGTGGTGAGTGTATTCATCGTTCCCAAAGAACAATCGCACAATACTTATTTCAGACACGGACCTACCATCAGCAGTCATGTTACCCTTCCGCTCGCCACTTCCCTCACACAGGAACTCATCAAACCGGCAGTAGAACTGGCAGAACAATTGTATGAAGAAGGAAGAACCTATAAAAAAGCAGGTGTGATGCTCAGTGGCATCGTGCCCGACGAATCGGTGCAGGGTAACCTGTTCATGCCTGAAACCCTCAACAACCGCCGCCTGCTCATGAGCACCATGGATAACGTAAACTTTGCCATGCGCGACGACATCCTCAAATTCGCTTCTTCCGGTACTGCCCGCAACTGGAAAATGCGGCAGGAGCTACGCAGTCCCAGGTATACTACGAGATGGGAAGAATTGTGTGAAGTCAGTTGATAGATATTAGTTGTCAGGAAAGGGCGAACTTTAGCGCATCACCTAAACCAACGATATGGAATTTGGACGCGTGCCGGTAGCAGAACTCGAGTCGATTCATTTTTCATTGCCGGCAGAGCCGGAAGAGAACCTGCAGGTACTGGGTGGACGCAGCGTTGATGCTCCAAAACTTTACCTGGGCTGCGCCAAATGGGGAAGAAAAGAATGGATCGGCAAGATCTATCCGCCCAAAACAAAGGAGAAGGATTTTCTCGAGCACTATGTAAAACATTACAACTGCATCGAGCTCAACGCCACGCATTACAAAGTATACGATGAAGCAGCCATTGGTAAATGGGCAGCCAAAGCAGCAGGAAGGGATTTTCTGTTTTGTCCGAAAATGTACCAGGGCGTTACCCATTATGGTAACCTGCAGGGAAAAGAATTCATCACCACCGAATTCCTGAAAGGGCTCATGGCTTTCGGAGAACACCTGGGTCCCATCTTCGTGCAAGTAAGCGATGCTTTTTCACCAGGCAGGAAAAATGAATTATTCGATTTCCTCCAATCCCTTCCTACAGACCTGCAGTTTTTCCTGGAAGTACGCCATCCTTCCTGGTTCGGTGATGCTGCCATCCGGAAAGAACTGTTCGGTTTTTTAACGGAACGGAAGCTGGGCGCTGTGATCACAGACACGAGCGGACGAAGAGATTGCGCGCACATGCAATTGACCATCCCCAAAGCTTTTATTCGTTATGTAGGCAACAGCCTGCACCCGACCGACTATACACGCATCGACGAATGGATCGCCCGCATTCAATATTGGATCGACCAGGGCCTGGAAGAATTGTATTTTTTCATGCACATGCACGATGAAGCTTTTTCTCCCGAACTCACCGTTTACCTGGTAGACCGTCTGAATGCCGCTTGTGGCCTTAACCTCCTGAAACCCGGTTTCCTTCCGCCACAAACACTTTTCTAACCCTAAATCGGAAATGGCCAAATCAGAAACCAGACATTTCCGCTACTTTTAAAATATCAGCGCCTCCTCCCCGTCTACCTCTCCAAATGGATAAGGCGCTGACGATAGTAGCAGACATGAGCGGACCCCGCAAGAACAATATTACCGAGGTCATCAACACGTATAGCAAGCGATTGATGGCTTTCATACGCAAACGCGTGGGCAATGAAGCCGATGCGGAAGATATCCTGCAGGATGTTTTTTACCAATTGCTCGGTAATACCAAACCTATTGAGCAACTTACGGCCTGGCTCTTCACTGTTACCCGGAACAAGATCACCGACCGCAACCGAAAGAAAAAGCCCGAGTTGCTCGAGGACTTGTATACAGGCGGCTCAGACGAAACGGAGTTCGACTGGACCAACCTTTTTTTCGACGAACGCAATTCTCCCGAAACGGATTATCTCCGTTCACTTTTCTGGGAAACGCTCTACGCAGCGCTGAATGAACTACCAGCTTCCCAACGCGATGTGTTCATACTGAACGAAATTGAAGGGGTGCCATTCAAAGAGATCGCAGAGCAAACAGGGGAAACTGTTAACACCCTCATCAGCCGTAAGCGCTATGCAGTGCTGCACCTGAGGGAAAGACTGCTTACACTTAAAAACGAATTATTATATCATTAGTAAACGAATTGAAATGAACAAAAAATTCTGGATAAAAAAAATCCTGGGATGTATCGTAATTGCCCTCTTCATAGCCAGCCTCCTGGGATATGTGGTCATGCAATTGTGGAATCATGTACTGGTGGGCATCGTAACCGTTCCGGTCATCGATTTCTGGCAGGCGATCGGGCTCCTGGTATTATCAAAGATACTCTTCGGAGGTATCAAGGGCCGCTGGGGCGGCCCGGGATGCGGCGGCAATGGCGGCTGGAAATCCGAACTGCGCGAGAAATGGCACAATATGAGTCCCGAAGAAAGGGAAAAACTCAAGCAGGAATGGCGCGAGCGTTGCAAGAGATGGTAGTTGTTGCCAATTAATTCCCCCGAATCCCCTAATTTTGCGCAATCTTTCGCAAAAATGAATCCTAGACTTAATTCCAACGAATCAATCCCTTCCTCCAGGAAAAAGATCATTGTTTTAGGCAGCGGCCCCAACAGGATCGGGCAGGGCATTGAGTTCGACTACTGTTGTGTGCATGGTTTACTGGCCATCAAAGAGTGCGGTTACGAAGCCATTATGGTCAATTGTAACCCTGAAACGGTATCTACCGATTTCGATATGGCCGACAAACTGTATTTCGAGCCCGTATTTTGGGAACATTTGTGGGAAATCATTGAACTGGAGCAGCCCGAAGGCGTGATCGTACAGCTGGGTGGTCAAACTGCCCTCAAGCTGGCCAAACGCCTGCACGAGAAAGGCATCAGGATCATCGGCACTTCTTTCGACAGTATGGATATTGCCGAAGACCGTGGACGTTTCAGTGATCTGTTGAAAGAACTCGATATTCCTTACCCTCAATATGGTACCGCCTACACTGCTGAAGAAGCCATTGAAGTGGCCAATAAAGTTGGATACCCGGTGCTGGTTCGTCCGAGTTATGTACTGGGCGGACAAAGAATGCGCATCGTGATCAACGATGATGAAGTGGAACAGGCCGTGATCAGCCTCGTGAAACATTTACCAGGCAATAAGATCCTGATCGACCATTTCCTCGACCGTTGCCAGGAAGCTGAAGTAGACGCCATTTTCGATGGTGAAAACTTCCACATCATGGGGGTGATGGAACATATTGAACCCGCAGGTATCCACAGCGGCGACAGCAATGCCGTTCTTCCTGCTTTCAACCTTTCCCCGATGGTAGTGGCTACCATGGAATATTACAGTGAAAAAATTGCAAGGTCACTCAATATCAAAGGTCTTATCAACATACAGTTTGCCATCAAAGACAGCAAAGTATATGTGATCGAAGCCAACCCCAGGGCCTCCCGCACCACGCCTTTCATTGCCAAAGCTTACCAGATCCCTTACCTGAACATCGCTACCAAAGTAATGCTGGGCGCGGCCAAACTCACCGAATTCCAGATGGACAAGCAACTCAATGGCTATGCCATTAAAGAGCCCGTGTTCAGTTTTGAAAAATTCCCCGGTGTAAACAAAGAGCTGGGACCTGAGATGAAAAGTACCGGAGAAGCCATCCGTTTCATCAAAGACCTGAGGGATCCATACTTCCGCACATTGTACAAGGAAAGAAGTATGAACCTGAGTAAGTAAGCACATCCATACTCCGTTCTGTCCGAAGTATCCCGTAGTATGTTCGCTTCATGAAGCGATACGGAATACCTGCGTGGAAACAGTGCCCTTTTCTTCGCCTGTTGATGGCTCTCATTACAGGCATCATCATACAGGATATTATTCATCCAACATGGATGATAGCTGGTTTGCTGGCTGCAACAGGAGCATGTCTTTTTCTCTTTTACCAGCTCTTGCCTGTTACAAAAAAATTCCGTTTCAGAAAAGCAGCAGGCATAGCTGTTCACTTACTGATACTGAGTGCAGGTATGACCAGTTTCTACTTACATGAATGGCAAAACCGGCCAAACTGGTTGGGTAACCACTATCATCCGGGCGATACACTGATAGCCGTATTACAGGAGCCCCTCGTTGAAAAACGGCGGTCGTTTAAAGCCCTTACCACTATCACGCATGTACAACAACCAGGCGCTGGGAAAGTCAACCGTTGGAAAAAAGTACAGGGCGATGTATTGCTGTATTTTAAAAAAGAAGACCTGCACCATGGGCTCGTTTACGGATCACAGCTGCTGTTGTACAAAACCTTGCAGCCAATTACCAATGATGCGCGAGCAGGTTTCGATTATCGCAAATATTGTGCAAGCCAGGGCATTCATTACCAGGCATTCCTCTCTTCTCATGATTACGAATTACTCAACAACACATTAGCGGAGCCCGTTACCAACATGCTGTTCAGGGTAAGGGATTTTGTCATTCATACATTTCGCACCTATATCAACGGTCACACAGAAGCGGGTGTAGCGGAAGCCTTACTGATCGGCTACCGGAATGACCTGGATAAAGAACTGATGCAGTCTTACAGCAATACTGGCGTGGTGCATATCATTGCCATCAGTGGTATGCACCTGGGTATGATCTACGGTCTGCTGGTATTCCTGTTGAAACCTTTACGTGCTGTTCCGGCTATTGGCAGGATAGCGCCCCTGTTGGTTTTCTGTACCCTGTGGGGGTTCAGTCTGCTCGCCGGTGCAGGAGCTTCTATCCTTCGTTCGGCCGTTACCTTTTCCTTCATCCTTGTAGGCGATCTGATGGGCAAAAAAGGGCATTCCCTGAATTCACTCGCAGCTTCCGCATTCTGCCTGCTCGTATACAATCCATTCTTTTTGTGGGATATCGGTTTTCAGCTTTCCTATAGCGCCGTGCTGGGTATTTTATTATTTCTGCAGCCATTGTATAAAAGCATTCATTTCGAAAACAAATTACTCGATCAGTTGTGGAAACTGCATGCGATCACATTGGCAGCACAGATACTGACTTTTCCGCTGCTGCTCTATCATTTTCACCAGTTTCCTACCCTTTTCCTGTTTTCCAATTTCTTTGCGGTGCCTTTATCCGGATTGATCCTCTACGGATGCCTGTTCTTATTGTTAGTTGCCCCTTTACCCGTGCTGGCCTCCTGCACTGGTAAAATTATTTGCTGGCTCATCTTCCAATTGAACACATTGATCACCCGTACCGATAACATTCCGTTTGCTGTCATACACAACCTGGACCCCGGTCTCTGGCAAACGATTGTTTTATATGGATGTATCGCCGCACTGGCCTGGTGGCTGATGCATAGAAAGCCACAGGGCCTGCTCTGGGCAATGGTTTGCCTGGTTTTATTACCACTCTTTCGCCTGTTAAGCCTTGTACTCTGAGCGGCAGACATTACCTTTGCACCTCCTTTTAAGACCCTACCACCATGCAAAAGAACATTCAATCTGCACTGATCTCAGTTTTTTACAAAGACGGACTGGAACCCATTGCTAAAAATCTTCATGAATTAGGCATCACCATTTATTCTACCGGTGGCACCCAAAAATTCCTGGAAGACCTGGGCATTCCCTGCGTGGCGGTAGAAAGCCTTACTACTTACCCCTCAATACTGGGTGGCAGGGTGAAAACCCTTCACCCCGCAGTTTTTGGCGGTATCCTCGGTAGAAGAAGTGAAGCACAGGATCTGCAGGAAATGAAAGAGTACAAAATTCCAGAGATCGACCTGGTAATTGTAGACCTCTATCCTTTCGAAGAAACCCTGCGGAATACTTCAGAAGAGAAAGCCATCATTGAAAAGATCGATATAGGCGGACCTTCCATGATCCGCGCGGCTGCCAAAAATTTCAGGGACCTGGTAGTGATCGCAGCCAAAGAAGATTATACTGCATTGGAAAAACTGCTTGTTGAACAAAAAGGAGCTACCACCCTCGAGCAGCGCAGGGCTTTTGCCGCCAAAGCATTCGAAGTGGTGATGCACTACGATATTGCCATCAGCAATTATTTCAATCCCGGTCACACACAATCTCTGCGTTACGGCGAAAACCCGCACCAGCAGGCCGTTTTCCATGGCAACCTGGAACCATTGTTTACGCAACTGAACGGAAAAGAACTTTCTTATAATAACCTGGTAGATGTAGATGCAGCCGTGCAACTCATCCAGGAATTTTCCGAAACCACTTTTGCCATCATCAAGCATACCAATGTATGCGGTATTGCAGCAAGACCTACAGTGAAAGCCAGTTGGGACGCTGCATTGGCCGGTGATCCTGAAAGCGCTTTCGGCGGTGTATTGGTTTGCAACGGAACCATCGATAAAGCAACTGCTGAAGCCATCAATGAAATATTCTTTGAAGTATTGATCGCACCAACATTCGATGCCGATGCACTGGAGATACTGAAAAGCAAGAAGAACAGGATCCTGTTGGTATTGAATGCACAGCGTCCTGCACTCAAAACACCCGCCAAATCATTGCTGAACGGTACACTGGAGCAGGGCGCCGATACAGGCAATTACAGCAAATGGGAAGAAGTGGGTGGCCGCGAAACAACGGCTTCTGAAAAAGAGAACCTCAGTTTTGCCAACCTGGTGTGCAAACACCTGAAGAGCAATGCCATTGCCCTGGTGAAAGATAAACAGTTAGTAGGTAAGGGTTGCGGACAAACCAGCCGCATCGATGCCCTGCGTCATGCCATTGAAAAAGCAAAACAATTCAACTTCGATTTAAAAGGCGCAGTGCTGGCTTCTGATGCATTTTTCCCTTTCAATGATTGTGTACAGATCGCACACGCCGCCGGTATAGAAGCATTCATTCAACCCGGTGGTTCTGTGAGAGACAAAGACAGCATTGCTTATTGTGTGGAACACAAGCTGTCCATGGTAATGACAGGCATGCGGCATTTCAGGCACTAAGCCTTGTTATTTTTTTCTTCCCACATTTCATTGAACGTTTTCTGACTGAAATCAAGTTCACTGCGATGGGCTGTCCACCCTTTGAATACTTTGTTCACCACCCAGTTCTTGATCCTGCCATTGCCCATGTTCATCATATTCCTGCTGAGGCTCGCGGCTTTCCATGCCTTCCAGGCCAGGCGTTCAGCAATGGAACTCGTACCCTGCAACACGGCTTCGTGCCGGTTCTCCAATAACAGTTCGTGCAGATTGATACGTATCGGGCACACTTCGGTGCAATTACCGCAAAGAGAAGAAGCATAGCTCAGGTGTTTGTATTCATCCATGCCCTTCAAATAAGGTGTGATCACTTTTCCTATGGGGCCGCTGTAAGTAGTTTCGTACGCATGGCCGCCGATATTCTTGTAAACCGGACAAGCATTCAAACAGGCGCCGCAACGTATGCAATACAAAGCTTCTCTTGTTTTGGGATTGGCCAGCAGGTTGGTACGGCCGTTGTCGAGCAGTATCACAAACATTTCTTCGGGTCCGTCTGTTTCATTAGCCTGACGGGGTCCCATAACAAGGCTGTTGTAAACCGTTACCTGCTGCCCTGTTCCATACGTAGCCAGCAAGGGCCAGAACAAGGCAATATCTTCCAAAGAAGGAATTACTTTTTCTATGCCCACAATTACAATATGTGTTTTGGGCCAGGCGCAACTTAGTCTTGCATTGCCTTCGTTCTCCGTAACAGCGATACCGCCAACATCGGCAACAATGAAATTTGCACCGGTTACACCTATTTCTGCCTGTACATATTTTTCGCGGAGTTTGTTACGTGCGATGATCGTCAGTTCTTCCGGACTCAATCCCGGCGCCGTTCCCAGCTTATCTGCAAATACCCTGGCCACGTCTTCCTTGCTTTTGTGCATGGCCGGTGTTACAATATGATAAGGAGGTTCTCCATCCAACTGCTGAATGTATTCACCCAGGTCGGTTTCCACACTTTCAATACCTTTCGATTCCAGGAAACGGTTCAGATGTATTTCCTCCGTTACCATACTCTTGCTCTTCACCAGTGTTTTGCAGTTCTTTTCTTTGCAGATGGCGCCAACAGCGTCCAATGCCTGCTCTGCATTTTCGGCCCAGATAACTTTAGCGCCGCGGGCCGTTATTTTCTTTTCAAATTCTTCGAGGTATTGATCGAGGTGTTCTATCGCTTCCCATTTTGCATTCTTCGCCCTTTCCCTTGCCAGCATTACATTATCGAATTGCTTCTTTCCTTGTGGCACCACCGCATTATACTTACTGATGTTGAAATTGATCTTGCGCCTGTGATCCAGGTCGGCCGCCTTAACGGAGCTTTTGGCAAGGAATGATTCGGCATTTTCTTTCATCCGTTGTAGTTTATTACGTAAGCGTTGGGTTATTTATGCAGGTGCTCGGCCAAAGCGCAAAGCGCTTCATAAAATTCTTCACCGTATTTCCTGATCAGCGAATCTTTCAAAAAAACATACACAGGCACTTTCAATTTCTTACCCAGTGCACAAGCGGCCTGGCATAAGTCTTCACGCGGTTGATAATTCAAATATTCCACATCGGGATCGCGTTTGCTTTTTTGTATTTTGATGGGGAAGAGGTGACAGCTCAACGGCTTTTTCCAATCCAGTTTACCATCATTATACGCCTGTTCAATAGCGCATTTGATGATACCCTGTTGATCGCGGTAGCCATAAGCGCAGATGCCGCTGTTGACAGTGGGCGTAACCCAACCAAATTCTTTATCGAAAAGATATTTGCCCTGTCTTTCCACTTCCCTGATCCCTTCTTCCGTCATATAGGGTTTGATCGCTTCGTAATATTCCTTTAGCTTTTCCAACTCCCATTTTTCCATCGGGGCGCCGGCATCTCCATCTTCACAACAACCACCCTTGCACTTGTTGAGGTCGCACACAAACTGCTCCTCCAGCACTTCGTCGCTGATCAATTTATTGTCGATTGCTAACATGTTGTAAAGATAACTAATTGCCAGACTTCCACCGGAAGGTATTGATCAGGTGTTTCATATCGTCTACCAGGAAACGGTTCACAATGCCAAGCGAATCGGCATTGGGCGTGGCATCGAAATAAAGTGCACCACGCAGGAAATGGCGGGTAGAGTCGGTAAGGAAAAACTGGTTGGCAGTAGCCACATTCCCGCCTACCGTAAAAAAAACGCCGTGTACCCCATTGGGGGTAACCAGCACCGAATCGTCTATAGAATAGGCTTTGGATGCATGTTTTTCTGTGAGTACATACGCATGCTTGATCAGGGTATCGAATTTGTTTTTTCCTACCTCTTTATAGCTGATGTATATCCGGCCATGGAATTGCGGAAAATCCACATTGATCCACCAGGGGTTCTCATCATTGGGCTTACCAAAGAAAGTGGTATCCTTCATTACCTGCGCATACACGGGATATTCAAATGAATACGGGTAACCGGGCTGGTCGAATAACTGATAAGCTCTTTTAGGGAAATCGATCCGGAAATAGCCGGCGGGTTTGGGGGTGAATGTGCTGTTGCAAGCCATTACAAAACAGATCATTACTACAGACAACAACACAGATTGAACAACTTTCATCTCAATATACTTCCTCGCGCGGTTTAATGGATACTTTAATTTTCTGCAACCTGTTCTTCGCTACTTCCAGCACCGTGAAAATAAAATCGCCGCTGCTCACCACCTGGTTGGGCTGCGGAATTTCTCCGGCCAGTTCCAGTACCAGTCCGGCCAGCGAATCGCTCTCTCCTTTCACCTGGTCGAAAGTATCGGTTTGCAGTTCCATGATCTTGCATACATCGTTGATCATGGTACGTCCTTCAAAAATATAATTATTGTCGTCTATCTTTTTATAGCCGCTGTCTTCTTCATCGAACTCATCCTTGATCTCTCCAATCACTTCTTCCAGTATGTCTTCCAGGGTAATGATGCCGCTGGTGCCGCCGAATTCATCCACTACCACAGCAAAATGGATGTGCTTGGCCTGGAATTCCTGCAACAGGTCTTCAATCAGTTTTTGCTCATGCACAAAATATGGTGGCCTGAGCAGGGTATGCCAATTGTAATTATCCGGTTCATCCAGGTGGGCTATCAGGTCTTTGGTATGGATCATACCCGCTACATCATCGAGGTCTTCTTTGTAAACAGGTATCCGGCTGTAGTGCAGGTCGCGCACTGTGGCAATCAATTCTCCAAATGATATTTCGTGATCAACACCATGCACATCCATCCGTGTACGCATCACCTGCTTCACTGTTATGTTGCCGAATTGCACGATGCCTTTGAGGATGTTCTTTTCATTTTCTGTAGCGGTATTGTCTGTCGTGAGATCGATGGCATGATCCAGTTCCTGCAGGGTGTAAGCGCCGTTAGAACGCTTTGCCAGTTTTCTTTCAATGATATCGGAATATTTTACCAGGCCTTTGCTCAGCCCCGCGAATGCATACGATACGCCCTGTACGACGGTAGCTGAGTCTTTGGCAAAACGGATATTGTTTTGCGTGGCCAGCACCTTTGGCATCACTTCTCCAAATAAAACCAGTATGAAGGAAACCGCCACTACTTTAATCAGGAATTCCACCCACACTGCATCGAATTTTTCAAAGTTGAACATGTCATCGATGAGCAGGTTGGAAATAATAATGATGGCGATATTGATGAAACAGTTGGCAATGAGCATGGACGCCAATAATGTTTTGGGTTGCTCCAACAAATCAACGATGCGCTGGTAAGGCGGCTGCTGTTTGGATTTGAGCAGGTTGATGTCTTTGTAGGTTAGAGAAAAGAAAGCCACTTCCGATCCCGACAATACAAAAGAAAGGAACAGCAACACGAATAATATCATTACCAATACCGTTGTTCCCTGCGTCTGTATGGCAGACAACAAATAGGGCTGGAATGAAAAGTTCAAAACCGAGTGATGATCCAAAGCAGGTGTAATTAATTTAAGAATGGGGTCATGTTACGGGCAAAAATATCATTTATGCTTTATATCAAAAAGGCAGGCTCTCGCCGGGGTCAGCCGAAGGCGGCGGGATATCGTCGGCATTGTATCCTTCGATCGGATCTCCATGCCCTCCATGTCCATCGCCCCGTTTGTCTAACATGATCAGGTTATCTCCCACCACTTCCGTGGCAAATTTTTTGTTACCTTCTTTGTCTTCCCAACTGCGCGTGCGCAAACGTCCTTCAACATAAATAAGACTTCCTTTGTGAAGGTATTTCTGCGCCAACTCAGCCAGTCCGCGCCATAATACCACAGTATGCCACTCCGTTTGCGAGATCAGCTTGCCCGCCCGGTCTTTATAGGTTTCCGTTGTTGCTAAGGGAAATTTGGCTACCGCGATATTACCTTCCAGGTATTGTACATCAGGATCTTTGCCCAGGTTTCCAATCAACATCACTCTGTTAACACCTCTCATACGATGGATTTTTAGTTCGCCGCAGGTTATATTACTCTTAAAAATAACATTTTTTATGCAAGAAAAGAACAGGCGTGAAAAAATTTAAGAGCCTATTGAAGCATGTTCTTCCAGGAATTGTGTGATGAAACGGGGAAAAGGAAGTTCTTTCAGCCGGTTCTTTGGCTGCCACTGGTATGATTTCAGGAAATCGGGCTTACTGGAAAGTTTCAGCTCTATGAATTGCCCCCTGATCTGCTGGTGTGTTAGCTGCTGTGTTTGAACAGATGAAATATTTACCAATAATGCATCTGCGATGCCATACTGGTCATGCAGCCATTCCATCACTTTTTTATCGTTCCATTCACAGGCAGCTTCTGTTTCCAAGAGGTAAAATTCAAAAAGGCCTTGCCAGATATCGCGTTGATTCCGTTGGTTCACCAGCCAGTTCCCCCGGTGTTCGAATATGAAATAATAGAACCATCTGTGCTTGCGTTGCAAGGTCTTTTCCTTGACAGGCAACCGGTTCACGTTACCGGTAAGAAAAGCCGCACAATCTTTCCGCGCAGGGCAGTCGATACATGCAGGCGCCATAGGCTTGCATACGGTAGCGCCAAAATCCATGATGGCCTGGTTGAACAGCGCCGGGTATTGCTTATCGAGTACTTCGTCCGCTAATCCGGTGAATAGTTTTTTTCCGGGCAGGGTATCGATGGCAGTGTCGAGTCCGAAAAAGCGCGACAGCACGCGGAATACATTGCCATCTACCACGGCATAAGGTTGGTTATAGGCAAAGGAAGCAATGGCTGCAGCGGTATACGGGCCAACGCCTTTCAAACTCAGCAGGGTTTCATAGTCGCGCGGAAATAAGCCTTTGTATTCTTTCACGATCCGGCGGGCAGTCAGTAAGAGGTTGCGGCAACGGCTGTAATAGCCCAGTCCTTCCCAAAGTTTAAGCACTTCCTGATCGGGCGCCGCAGCCAGTTGTTGTATGGTGGGATAGTGCTGGATGAACCGGTTATAATAAGCCAGCCCTTGTTCTACCCGGGTTTGTTGTAATATGATCTCACTGAGCCAGATCTTGTAAGGATCCTTTTCACCCTTCCATGGCATCTGCCGGCTGTTATGCAGCCGGTGCCATTTCATGAGCATATTTGAAAATTTTTGCTTCATGCCTGGGGCAAATATGCGATAAAACAGCTGAACAGGCGGAAACTGTTCCGCTTCACCGGGGTGAACCGTTTATCTATCAATCAATAACGTCTATAATTTTTACGCCATCTTACTTGCAAATACCAAATTTTTTGACTTATTTTAAGTTAAATAGCAAAAAACCCCCTCCGCAATGCGTAAGTCAGACCTTATCAACCAGATATCGGAAAAAACCGGTATTCCAAAAGTAGATGTATTGGTAACCCTTGAAACCATGTTCAAAGAGGTGAAGGAAAGCCTTTCCAACGGGCAGAATATTTATATCCGTGGTTTTGGCAGTTTCATTACCAAGAAGCGTGCGGCTAAGATCGGACGCAACATCAAAAAGAATACAGCGGTTGAAATTCCTGAGCATTATGTACCGGCTTTCAAGCCTGCGAAAGAATTTGTGAATGAAGTAAAAAGCAAGCACAAGCCGGAGTAACTTTGCAGAAATTCATCGATAAGTGAAAAAGCAGCAATGGTTACTGATTAGTAGTGCATTATTAGCATTCATTCTATTATTTACCTTTGGTATAACCGTACCTCCGCATAAACAGCCCACCGCAACGGTTGCAGCAAATGTTGCTTCCTCTCCATCTATCCGGTTCGAAACTTTATTGGCGAAAGCCAAGGAACACATCAGTCCCGCACAGGCCGAACGCCTTGCCCGGCTTGAAAACGCCGTTGTAAGGGGCGATATAAAAGACCAGCAAATACATGTTTATCACCAGTTGGCCAGGTTCTGGAGCGACTCGGCCCGGGTGTTCGAACCTTATGCTTATTATACCGGTGAAGCAGCGAAGTTGGAAAATTCTGAAAAAAGCCTCACCTTTGCCGCCCATCTGTTTTTAGATAACCTGATGGCAGAAACGAACCCGGCCATGCAAAACTGGCTGGCGACGAATGCAAAAGTTCTTTTAGAGAAAGCCCTCGCCATCAATCCGGCCAATGATTCCAGCCGGATTGGACTGGGTGCCTGTTATATGTTCGGCAATATTTCCGACAATCCTATGCAAGGTATTTTACCGGTGCGTGAGATCGTTGCGAAACATCCCGATAACCTGTACGGGCAAATGATATTGGGTCTGGGAGGAAAGAAAAGCGGCCAGTACGATAAAGCCATTGAAAGGTTCAAGATCGTAGTGGAACACCAGCCCGATAACCTGGAAGCGATTTTTCACCTGGCCGAATGTTACGACCTGCATGGTGAAAAAGCAAATGCCATCCAGTGGTATGAGGTGGCCGAAAAGCTGATCCGGATACCGGAAGCAAAGGCTGAAATTGATAAAAGAATTCTTGAACTGAAGAAATAGAAATTTAATTGTTTAACTGTATAAAATTACTTTGAGTATGCCTTGTGGTAAGAAGAGAAAGCGTCATAAAATTGCGACCCACAAACGTAAAAAGCGCCTTAGAAAAAACCGTCATAAGAAGAAGAACAAATAATTCGTTTCTTCTTTCTAACCATGATATAAACGCGATCCAGGCAAAGCCGGGGTCGCGTTTAACACTAATCTGACATAAGCCACTTCCTTTCTTCACTGTGCAACTTTTCCTTATCCTTCCCTTTTCCGGTGGCAGATTTCACAGATTCAAGTGTGGTTTATTTGCTGTATGATCATACCGGCAAGTGATTTTGTATTTAAAAGTTGCTGTTCTGTGAACAAAGAATTAATCATTAATGCTGCTCCTGCGGGCGTGGAAATCGCGTTGCTGGAAGATAAAAAACTGGTGGAGCTGCACAACGAAAAAACCGACGCCAATTTTGCTGTGGGCGACCTGTACCTGGGGAAGGTGAAAAAACTCATCCCGGGTCTCAATGCTGCCTTCGTGGATGTTGGCTTCGAAAAAGATGCATTCCTGCATTATACCGATCTGAGTCCTTATGCCCGTTCCATTATCAAGTTCACCCAACTGGCCATGAACAACAAAGAGGAGAATGGGTTCGATTTTTCCAAATTTCAACCGGAAGCAGAGATCGTTAAAACGGGAAAGATCAACGAAGTGTTGAATGGCAAGCCCAATGTGCTGGTGCAGATATTGAAAGAACCCATTGCTGCTAAAGGTCCGCGCCTGAGCTGTGAAATATCATTGCCCGGCCGCTTTGTGGTAGTAACGCCCTTCAATGAGATCGTAGCCGTATCTAAAAAGATACATTCGGCCGAAGAAAGAAAAAGACTGCACAAGATCGTGGAAGCCATCCGGCCCAAGAATTTTGGCGTGATCGTGCGCACTGCTGCCGAAGGCAAGAGCACCGCCGAATTACACCAGGATATGCTGGCGCTTACAGAAACCTGGAAAACCATTCAGAAAAACCTGAAAGGGGCCGCCGCTCCTGTCAGGATCATGAGCGAAGAGAACAAGACCACCAGCATACTGCGTGACCTGTTGAGCGCCGATTTCAATAAGATCGTTGTCAACGATAAAAATTTGTTCGGCGTTACGCAGAGTTATATACAGCGCATCGCACCCGACAAAACAGATATCGTTTCCTTATACAACAACGGACTGCCCATCTTTGACCAGTATGGCGTAACCAAACAGGTAAAATCTTCTTTCGGTAAAACGGTCAACCTGCCCAGCGGCGCTTACCTCATTATCGAGCATACGGAGGCGTTGCACGTAATAGACGTAAACAGCGGTTACAAGAGCGTGAGCAATAACCAGGAAGACAATGCCCTGGGCACCAATCTCGAAGCTGCTGAAGAGATTGCAAGACAATTGAGGCTACGCGATATTGGTGGTATCATCGTGGTGGATTTCATTGATATGAAACTGCCCGACAATAAGAAGAAAGTGCAGGAAGCGGTAGAATCATTCATGAAGACCGACAGGGCCAAACATTCGGTATTGCCCATTTCCAAATTCGGACTACTGCAGATCACCCGTCAGCGCATGCGCCCGGAAGTGAATATCAATACGGCCGAGGTTTGTCCGGTTTGCCACGGAACCGGCAAGATCACTTCCACCCTTTTGCTGGAAGACGAGATTGAAAAGCGTTTGCACTACCTGGTTACACACGCGCACAATAACCTTACCCTGGTGGTGCACCCGATCGTTTATTCGCACCTGACCAAAGGCTTCTTCAATTCTATTCTGAAGAAATGGAAACGGAAATTCAAGATGAAACTGAAAGCGCAGGCCAATACCAATTATCAACTCATCGAATTCAGGTTCTTTGATGAAAGGGATGAGGAGATCAAGTTTTAAAGCCATACTTGTTTTAACTAATTTTTAATATTTTTTTAACACTTGCGAAGGATGCCGGTTGCCGGTATCCTTCGCTTTCTTTTGGCGGTACCCGTTCCCACATCAGGGTGTATTTTTTTCTATGAATTCAATGACTGGAAAATCTCTATTGATAATAATATTAAAAAAATAATTGCTGCATGAAAAGCCTTAGACGCTACCTGGCACCATCCTATATATTAAATTTTAATAAATGTTCATTTTCTTCGTAAAACCCTTTCTCCATGGGTATTTTGGCCAGCTGAAGTGTAAAAAATACCTAACAAAAAATTAACCCGGGGCGGCCCTTTCGGGGGGCATTTAATTTATGCACAAGGACAAAAAATAATTTTGCAATGTGGCCTGTTTTTGTAATTTAGTGGCAGAATTTAATGGGTTAGTAAGTAAACAGGGTCGGCAGTAATGCTGACCCTTTTACATATCCTTAAGCAGGTCTGCAACGTTTTTTCCTTCCATTTATTTCGATTGCCTGTTTTGATCATTTTTAATGATTATGGTAGCAGTTCAATCATCGCATATCAAAGCATGAAATGTATCAACGATTCATGTCATTTTATTTTAGCTGTTTACCTTTAGCCTCTTATGAGTAAAATTAAAACGGCTTTTTTCTGTAGCAATTGTGGTTATGAAAGTGCCAAATGGTTGGGCAAATGTCCGGGCTGTGCGCAATGGAATACATTTACCGAAGAAGTATTGCAAAAAGGTGGGCAACAGGAAGTGAAATGGGATGGTTATCATCCAGAAAAAAAAGGTTCCCGGGTTATTGCATTGGAAGCGGTAAGCGCCGGTGAAGAAAAAAGAATCGTTACAAAAGATCCTGAACTGAATCGCGTGCTGGGCGGAGGTATTGTTCCGGGCAGCCTGGTATTGGTAGCAGGCGAGCCTGGTATTGGTAAGAGTACCTTGTTTTTACAAAACGGATTATTAGCCAATGAACTCGTAGTATTATATATCAGTGGAGAAGAAAGCGAACAGCAGGTAAAGATGCGTGCCGATCGCCTGAAGATCATCAATCCTAATTTTTATTTACTCACTGAAACCGCTACGCAGACCATCTTCCAGGAAATCAAAAAACTGAAACCGAAACTGGTCATTGTAGATTCGATACAAACCCTTCAATCCAATCTCATCGATTCATCGGCCGGCAGTGTATCGCAGATCCGCGAATGCGCCGCTGAATTCCATCGCTTTGCAAAAGAAACAGGCACACCTGTTTTCCTTATCGGTCATATTACGAAAGACGGCGCCATTGCCGGTCCGAAAATACTGGAACACATGGTAGACACCGTATTGCAGTTCGAAGGCGACCGGCATTATGTGTACCGCATCCTCCGTACTTTGAAGAACCGTTTCGGCAGTACAGCTGAGCTGGGCATTTATGAAATGACGGGTGAAGGCATGCGCACCGTATCCAATCCTTCTGAAATACTCATTGCCCAGCGTGAAGAGCAGTTGAGCGGCAGCGCCATTGCTGCAACGATCGAAGGTATGCGGCCTTTGCTGGTAGAAGTGCAGGCACTTGTAACACAAAGCGTATATGGCACACCGCAAAGAACGGTAACAGGTTTTGATTTGCGCAGGTTGCAGTTATTACTTGCCGTGTTGGAAAAAAGAGGCGGCTTCCAGTTTGGTATGAAAGATGTTTTTGTAAACATCGCCGGCGGCATCAAGGTGGAAGACCCTTCGCTTGACCTGGCCGTAATCTGCGCACTGCTCTCTTCCTATGAAGACATACCCCTGCCGCCGCATATCTGTTTTGCGGGTGAAGTAGGATTGAATGGTGAGATCAGGGCCGTAAACAGGATCGAGCAACGCATAGCTGAAGCAGAGAAACTCGGCTTTGAAAAGATCATCGTTTCGCAGTACAACAGAAAAAGTTTCAACCCGAAATCATTCAGGATCGAGATCATTCCGTTAGGCCGGGTAGATGAAGTGTATCGCCAACTGTTTTAGATTTTCGGCAAATACCTGTTCGCACATCACCGCATACCGCTTATTTTGGATGCATGATCGCTTTGCTGAAATCCATTGCGGCGGACTTCGGTCATCTTTTTTTCCCGCATAATTGCGAAGGATGCGGTACCGATATCCTCGAGCACAGCAACCTGTTATGCGGCAAGTGCCTGCTGCAATTACCCGGAACAAATTTCTTCCCCCTGCAAGGCAATCCTGTTGAAAAGATTTTTTATGGCCGCCTGCCGGTAATACAGGCCGGAGCCGCTTATTATTTCACCAAACATTCACTCCTGCAGCACCTGCTGGTGCAACTCAAATACAAACAACAACGCGAGCTGGGTTATTTTTTTGGCAGGATGATGGGAAGAATGCTGGAAGCCAGCGGCAGGTTTGAAACGATAGACCTGCTGATACCCGTTCCGCTTAACAGAAAAAAAGAATACCGCAGGGGTTATAACCAGGCACAACTCATCTGTGAAGGAATTGCTGCTGTATGGAACAAACCTTTATTGGCCCATGCTCTCAGCAGAACAAGGTTCACCGATACCCAAACGCACCAGAACCGGCTCAGCCGCTGGCAAAATATGGAAAATGTATTTGCTCTCAACGATCCGGCATCTCTTCAAAACAAACACGTTTTACTCATTGATGATGTGATCACTACCGGCGCTACACTGGAAGCCTGTGGAGCTGCACTGCTAAAAGCTGGCAATGTGCGCGTTAGCATTGGCGCCGTGGCGTATACCATCTGATAGCCGCCCATTCATCAAATTGAACATCCGCATTTCCTATAATCATGTTAACTTTAGTACTTAAATAATTACCCATGAAATACCTCATGACATTTGCTATAGCCGCGTTGTTAAGTGCATTCACCTTGCCCGTCAGCCCTAGCATACACCAGTTCAAAGTGAAATCCATTGATGGAGGTGTGATAGATTTTGCCAAATTCAAAGGCAAGAAAATACTGGTGGTAAATACAGCTTCCAAATGTGGTTACACTCCTCAATATGAGGCGCTGGAGAAAGTATATGAAACATACAAAGACAAGCTGGTGATCGTTGGCTTCCCGGCCAATAATTTCGGCTCACAGGAGCCCGGCAGCAATGATGAGATACAACAGTTCTGTAAAGCCAGATTCGGTGTAACTTTTCCCCTGGCCAGCAAGGTTAGCGTAAAAGGAGATGATACAGCGCCCATTTACAAATGGCTTACCAGCAAAGACCAGAATGGCGTGCTGGATGCAACCATTGCCTGGAACTTCAACAAATTTTTGTTGGATGAAGACGGAAAAATGATCGCTTATTTTCCCAGCAAAGTAAAGCCCGACGATGAGGAAATATTGAAGTACCTGAAATAGGTCTTTCAGTATTACTTTTGCTCCTTCATGCAATTCAAAGACGTTATAGGTCAGTCCGCCACGAAGCAGCACCTGGTAGAAATGGTAGAGCAAAACAGGCTCAGTCACGCACTGCTTTTTCTAGGGCGTGAAGGCAGTGGAACACTACCCCTTGCATTGGCATTTGCACAATATGTGGTGAGTCAGCCGGTGGCATCTCCCGAAGTGGCCGATTTGTTCGGCGGATTTACCGCACTGGAATCAAAACCTTCTTTTTTGACTCCGGAGCAGGTTGTTGGAGAATCTGCATTCCAACGGGCAGAACAACTGATCCACCCCGATCTTCATTTTTCATACCCGGTGATCCCCAGGAAAAGTGGCGATAAACCCGTTAGCACCGATTATATCAGTGAATGGCGCGAATTCATCACACAATTCCCTTATGGCAATGTGTATGACTGGCTCCAGTTCATCGGCGCTGAGAACAAGCAAGGTAATATCACGGCTGATGAATGCAATGACATCATCCGCAAGCTGAGCCTGAAAAGTTTCGAAAGTGAATACAAAGTGCTGGTGCTGTGGATGCCCGAATACCTGGGCAAGGAAGGCAATAAACTGCTGAAGCTGATAGAAGAACCGCCCCCCAACACTTTATTTATACTGGTGGCCGAGAACGATGAGCAGATATTGCCCACGATCCTCAGCCGCTGCCAGTTGGTAAAAATCCCTTCGCTCGAAAACAATGAGGTGGAACAAGCCCTGGTAGAAAGGGCCCAGGCCAGTGTTGAAACAGCCCGTCAGATCGCCGGCATCTCTGAAGGCAATTACCGCGAAGCCCTCCAGTTGTTGCAGCATTCCGATGAAGATTGGCAAAGCCTGCTGCGCGACTGGCTGAATGCCACCCTGAAAGGCGGTCCCCTGGCCCAGGTGAAGTTTACAGAGGAAGTGAGTAAGCTGGGAAGGGAGAAACAGAAACAGTTCCTGCGTTATTTCAACCACCTGCTGGAACTGAGCGTCCGTATTAAGGTACTGGGTGCCGGGCAACTGATGATGGGCGATAATGAGCGGGATTTTGCCCTCCGCCTCAATAAGATCGCTTCGGTAAGCCAGCAGCAAGCCATTATCGAGGAGTTGGACCGGGCAGCTTACTATATTGAGCGGAATGCCAATGCCAAAATGCTGTTCCAGGCCCTTACCATCAAACTATACCACATCATTCAGAACAAAACCCTAATTTTGAATAATTGAGGATTCGCCCGGAGCGGATCCGGAGAGCATGAACCTGTAGGGGGAAACAGAACGTACAACGCTTATCACTATAATTTTGAAAGCATTGATGCTATGCAAGGTTGCACAAATGACATATCGTCCTGATCGCTGTACAACGGAAATCCGCATGTACCATAAGTGACAGAACAGCAGCCACGCGCAGTACTGTAGTCCCCACACAAGCCATCCTCTCCTAACCAAGTCGTTAACCTATTAACTTATATCGAATGGGATGTGGATCTTGTGGAACCGCAGTTGGTGGTAAGCCGGGGGGATGTAAAAGCAATGGGGGTTGCAGCACAGGTGGCTGTAACCGGATGAATGTGCACGATTGGCTGATGAATCTCCCGTTCAGCGATCCCGAAAGCAATTGTAAGGTAGTTGAGGTGAGCTTTAAACAGGGCAGCCGGAAAGAGTTTTTCCGCAATACTACTTTGCAGTTCTTCGAAAAGGGCGATTATGTGTCGGTAGAAGGGGTAGGCGGATTTGATGTAGGAGAAGTGAGCCTTACCGGGGAATTGGTACGCCTCCAGTTGAAAAAGAAAGGGGTGGATGAACAGAACCCTGAAATGAAAAAAATACTTCGTCGCGCTTCCGAAAGAGATATAGAGACTTTTAAAATAAGTAAGGGCCGCGAAAAAGAAATTTTAGCCCGTAGCCGCGCCATCGCCAAGCAGCTGAACCTGCAAATGAAACTGAGTGAAGTGGAAATACAGGCCGATGGCAAGAAAGGTACTTTCTTTTATACCGCCGACGACCGCGTTGATTTCCGTGAGCTGATCAAGATATATGCCGGCGACTTCAAGGTAAAAGTGGAGATGCGCCAGATCGGTATCCGACAGGAAGCCGCCAAAGTAGGTGGAATTGGCAGTTGCGGCCGCGAGCTCTGTTGCAGCACCTGGCTCAACGACTTCAAAAGCGTTAACACCACTGCAGCGCGTTACCAGAACCTTTCCATCAACCAGACCAAATTAAGCGGACAATGCGGCCGTTTGAAATGTTGCCTGAATTACGAGCTGGATACTTATCTCGATGCATTGCAGCATTTCCCCGATTATGCCGATTCCCTCGAAACAGTGATGGGTACCGCTCAACTGGTGAAGAAAGATATCTTTAAAAACCTCATGTGGTATTCCCTGCCCAACAATACCAAACATTATCCTTTAACCATCCAGCGCGTGAAAGAAATCAAGCGGATGAACCAACAGGGGCAAAAGGCAGAGGAATTACAGGCAGTAGAAATATCGGCTAATAAGCAGACAGAAACGGAGACTGCTTTTGTGGAACTGGTTGGACAGATCAGCCTTCGCACCCTGGAAAAGAACGATCGCCGCCGCCGCGACCAACAAAAAAACCAGCAACGGCAGCAGCAAGAAGGCCGTAATGGCGGACAGCAAAAAGGGCCCAGGCAACAAGGTCAAGGTCAAAGACCTCAAGCGCAAGGGCAAGGCGGACAACAAAACCAAAACCGTCCTCCTCAGCAAGGCAATCAAGGTGGTCAGCGGCCACAACAAAAACAGCGGCCACAGGGCGGACAACAAAACCGTGGTGGTGGGCAGGGGCAGAAACCTCCGCAAAACCCGAACCAGCAGCCGCCGAAACCTTAATCACCGATCAGTTCAGCCATTTGCTTTGTCGTAAACTCCATCAATGTTTTGATGTGTGCAGGTGAAAGATCGAATTTCAAACCTGCGGCAGCATACAATTCAGGCAGGGTACGGGTTCCACCCAGGCTCAGTGCATGGATATAATGCTGCAAAGCCTGCTGTGGGTTTTGCTGGTATTGCATCCACAAACCAATAGCCCCTAACTGTGCAATTCCGTATTCAATATAATAGAAAGGCACTTCAAACAAATGTAATTGCCTTTGCCAGCCGATCTGCCGGAAATGGTCGAGCCCGGTATAATCGATACTTTTTGCAGAAAACTCTTCCAGTATTTCCATCCATTTAGCGGTTCTTTCTTCTACGGTATGTGTTGGATTCTCGTACACCCAATGCTGGAATTTATCAATGATGGCAATCCATGGGAAAATGGTAATGGTTCTTTCCAACTGGTGCTCTTTTGCGCGAACCAGGTCTTCTTCCTTATCAAAGAAAGCCTGCCAGTGATCCATGGTGAACAACTCCATCGACATGCTGGCCACTTCTGCAATCTCCATAGGATATTCTTTGAATGCGCTCAACTCCAGGTGATGGGCCAGGAAAGAATGTACAGCATGTCCGCCTTCGTGTACCATCGTCGTTACATCGCTCATTTGTCCGGCTGCATTCATAAAAATGAATGGAGCGCCACTCTCTGCCAGCGGACAGTTATACCCTCCGGGCGCTTTGCCCTTCCTGCTTTCAAGATCGAAATGCTGCATCTCGTTCATCTTTCTCAAACAGTTGGCAAAAAAAGGATTCAATGCTTCAAAGCACGCTACTGATTTTTCATAGAGGTCTTTCCCGTCTGCAAAAGGCTTCAACGGCATTACACCATCCGGCTCTGCTTCTGTATCCCAGGGACGCAGCGTATCGAGTCCGAGCTTTTGTTTCTTCCTTTCGTAGATCTTTTCAATTAAGGGCAGTACGTGCAGCTTCACGGCTTCATGGAACTGGAAACAATCTTCTTTGGTATAATCAAAGCGGCCCAGTTCAACAAACTTATAATCACGGTAGTTCGCAAAACCTGCATTCAGCGCTACCTGGTGGCGTTTGGCTATTAGCCCGGAATACAGCGTGTGCATGGCGTCTTTATCTTGCAGCCGCCGGTCTTGTATCTTTCTGTAAACTGTTTCGCGCAGCTCGCGGTCGTGGCTTTCGAGAAATTTCGCAGCCTGTTGCAGTGTGTATTCCTGCCCGTTTACTTCTACCGTCATTTTACCTGCGATGGCCCCATACTGCTGTTGCATCACACTCAGTTCGGCCTGTATGGGTATATTGGCTTCGCGAAAAAGGTCGATGCTTTTCTTTACGCTTCTCAGGTAAGTAAAATATTTCTGTTGGTCCAGCGCTGTGGTAAAGGGACAATCGATCAGTTTCCTGTTGAGCTTATCACTGTATGGTTGCAGTTTCGGTTGTATCTCCATACAGAAATAAGTGAATGCTTCTTCCAGCGCGGGGTCGGTTGTATCGCAGGTCATGCGTATCTGGCGCCAGCAGGCATCTTCGCTTACTACTGCTTCCAGCTCACTGATATCTTTCAACCAATGCTCCAACGCTTCCTTTGTAGGAAGGGGGCGATTGGTCAATTCCACAAAAAAGGGCTCCAGTGTTTCCCAGGTAGTTACTTTAAAATCGGCCGGAACAAAATGCCTTTCCAGCTTCCTGATATCCGCGCTTACATTCATTTCTTTGGATTTTGAATGGCAAAATTAGTTGAATGAGGCTGCGGATAAGCAGGGAGAGTAGTATTTTTACAAACTTTATCAAACAGGAGTTTTGTGGCTGATATCATACAGTTGTTGCCCGATAATATTGCCAACCAGATAGCGGCTGGAGAAGTGATCCAGCGTCCGGGCAGTGCAGTGAAGGAATTATTGGAAAATGCGGTGGATGCCGGCGCCACCGAGATCCGCCTCCTGGTGGCCGATGCCGGTAAAGCGCTGGTGCAGGTAATAGACAATGGCAAGGGCATGAGTCCCGCCGATGCGCGTATGGCTTTCGAGCGACACGCCACCAGCAAGATCCGTGAGATCGACGACCTGTTCCGCATCAAAACCATGGGTTTCCGCGGCGAAGCGCTGGCATCCATTGCCGCCGTTGCGCAGGTAGAGATCAAGACACGCAGGCAGGAAGATGAACTGGGTTCTTTTGTAGAAATAGAGAACAGCCTGGTGATCAAACAGGAGCCCTGCTCCACCCCGGCAGGAACCAATATCAGCATGAAGAACCTTTTCTTCAATGTGCCTGCCCGCAGAAATTTTCTGAAAAGCAATGCTGCCGAACTGCGGCATATCATAGACGAGTTCATTCGCGTGGCGATGGCTTTTCCCCATATCTTTTTCTCGCTCACCAGCAATGGGCAGGAAGTATTTCACCTGGAACCAGGCAGCCTCAAACAACGCATCGTGCAGGTATTGGGCAATCCATACAATGCAAAACTGGTAAGTGTTTCAGAGCAGACCGACTACATGAACATTTACGGTTTTGTGGGTAAACCGGAAACAGCGCGCAAGACGCGTGGCGACCAGTATTTCTTTGTCAACAACCGCTTCATCAAAAGCGCTTACCTCAATCATGCGGTCAATACGGCTTTTGAAGGATTGATCGCTAAAGACAGCTTCCCTGGTTATGTTATTTATATTGAGCTTGATCCTGCGCAGGTAGACATCAATGTACACCCTACCAAACAGGAGATCAAGTTCGAAGATGAGAAGATCATTTATGCTTTTGTGCAGGCTGCTGTTAAACACGCACTGGCACAATTCAGCATCGCTCCTTCACTTGACTTTACCTTGAACCAGGAGATACAACAGCTCGATGCCGTGAGTAAACCGTTCACAACCGATCAGAAAGATGCAGCTGTTTCTTCCAGTCTCTACAGGACTTTCACGCAGAAGAACCAGGCGCATTTTATTGAAAAAGAAAACAAAAGTGAGTTGAAGGCGTGGAAAGAATTTTTCATTCAACCTGCTCAACCTGTTACTGCACCTGTTATTGAAGAAACTAAAAAATGGGTGGTAATACCCGATACGCCTTTGTTGCAATTGCATAACACGTATATCATTGCTTCTACCCTCAGCGGTTTTATTTTGGTGCACCAGCAACTGGCGCATGAACGGATATTGTACGACCGTTACAGCACGGCAGCACACAGCAGCAAAATACCCACACAGAAAAGCCTGTTCCCCGTTACATTAGAATTACCCGCAGCTGATGCCGCATTGTTGCAGGACCTCCTGCCCGATTTGCAAAGCATTGGCTATGAGGTAGAACCCTTTGGCAACAATAGTTTTGTGATACAGGGCATTCCGGCAGATATAGTGCCAGGCAATGAAAAGCATGCCATTGAACTGCTCATAGAACAGTTCAAACATTTCAGCAGCGATATCAAATTCAGTAAACGTGAGAAACTGGTGCGATGCATGGCCAGGCAACAGGCCATCAAAGCCGGTCAGTCTTTAACGCAACAAGAAATGCTCAGGTTGGTAGAGGAATTGTTTGCTTGTAGCAGTCCGAATGCAACGCCTACGGGCAGTCCCACTTTCCTGGAATTCAAAGAAGACTATCTCGACAGGATGTTTGGAAAATGATCGTGCCTATCAACTTCTTTCAGCAGCACGAAGCCATCTTTCGGGAATATCATTGTTACCGGCAGTAAGATAATCGAGGTAACTGCAAGCTACATATTGTCCGTCATGCAATTGCATCCACCAGCGACCGGTGCGTTTGCTTTGCAGGAACACTGTTTCCACTTCTGCAAAAGCCATGGTGAATTCATTGAACTCAGTCCTTTCAGTGAGCATGGCTTCTTTTTTGCCTTTGCTGATACCATCCATCAGGTACCAAAGCATGTGCGATATTTGTTTCGCTGTGAGTTGTTGTACGTCCTGGGAAGTTACATAACCATAGATGCCAATACTGTTACAGATATGGCTCATACCCGCATATTGCATGAGGGTGCAGGCTTCTTCTCCATTGAATCCATTTGGACTGAGGTAGTTGGCCGGCGCATGTGAATGCTGTATAGCGGCAATATCAAAACTGAACAATTCGCTGTTGCGGATAGAAGGTTCCATCTCTTCGATATGTTCTTTCACTTTTCCTACGCGGTAACAATCGAAGCGTAATTTATCAATCGTTTCCAGCATCTGCGGATGCAGGAAATAGCTTTGAAAACCAATATGCGTGTAATGCCTGAGGTGGTTAGGTGTACCCGTAAACAAGTCTACCAAAAAATTATCGGCGGGCAATACGCTCTCCATATCAAGGTCCATCCGCGCATCCACACATACCGTGTCGATGATCTTGTTCAGCGGTCCGTATGCAGCATATTGTGCCATGGTGAGGTCGTGCGACCCGCCCAGTATCACTACTTTTTTGTTCAGGGCAATCAGTTCGTTCACTACCATGCGCAGGGCAGCGTAACTGTCCTGCAAAGTGGCCCCGCATTTTACGTTGCCTATATCCGCCACATTTACATCGGTATGCCAGTGAAACAGTTTATAATATTCGTTACGAATGGCATCGGGTGCATCTGTATGGGTGTACTGGATACCTGCACCCCTCATTTCTCCGCAGCCAACCAATACGAGGTCTGCATGGTCGATATCGGGGAACACTTCATCGTATACTGCTATATGTCTACCCAGTTGGGTATCTCTGAACCCTTCATCATTGGAAAGTTGTGCAATACTTACAGGCTCCAGGAAATCTATGATCGTTTGCAATGACATTGTCAGGTTCGGTTTGTGACAAACATAACGTAAAAGGAGAGAAAAAATTGTTTAGTCGGTATACTTATAACCCACCCCCCTTACCGAGTGAAAATGGCGGGGGTTCCGGCTGTCCTGTTCAAAGTATTTCCGGAAGCTGAGGATGAAATTGTCGATCGTTCGGGTGGTGGGATACACATTATAACCCCATACTACCTGCAATATTTTTTCGCGGGTAACTACTTCTCCTTTGTTCTCAACCAGCAGCTTCAACAGCATGGCTTCCTTCCTGCTCAGCTCAATTCTTTCTCCATTCCAGGCAATAGCATCCTGGGCTTTGAAATCGATTTGATTACCGCCGAATTCATAGTTATCCCCTACCGTTTCTTTTTCCTGCAGCTTTTTATTTTTCTCGATCAGCTTTTCAATCCGCAGGAACAGTTCTTCCAGGTTAAAAGGTTTGGTGAGGTAATCATCAGCTCCTTTTTTCAATCCCAACACGCGGTCGCTGCCCGTATTCTTAGCGCTCAGGATCAGTATGGGCACTTCATTGTGGTTGATGCGTATGCTTTCCGTTACGCTGATGCCGTCGATCTCGGGCAGCATGATGTCCATGATGATGAGATCAAAATATTCGTTGCCTACTTTTTTGAGGGCTTCTGTACCGTTGAAAGCAGAGCTCACTTCATAACCTTCCAGTTCCAGGTTCAGTTTGAGTGTTTCATGAAGATGTTCTTCATCTTCCACCAGCAATATGCTCGCTTTATGATCTTTCATTTGTTTCGGTCTTTTGAACGGTCTACGGATCAGGTCTGGAATAATACTGTAAAAATACTGCCTTGTGGTTGGTTATGCACCACAGATATGGAGCCATTGTGCCGTTCGGCAATTTTTGCGCAGAGATACAATCCCAGGCCCGTACCCTTGGCAGAGCGGGTATTTTCATTCCCTATGCGGTAAAATTTATCGAATATTTTTTTCCGCTCCGTATCAGGGATGCCGCTGCCTTCGTCTGTCACGGCCAGCAGTACTTCGTCATCCGATGCAACCAGTTTCACTATAATGGCTGAAGCAGGCGGTGAGTATTTCATCGCATTTTCTACCAGGTTATTGACCAGCATCTGTAACAGCAGGTCTTCTCCTTTCAGGTAAACTCCTTCTTCTATCTCCTCTTTGATCTCGCGGTTGGGAAACCGGTTTTTAAAATCATCAATGCAGCCTTCTACCAGGTCGGTAAAATTGAGTTCGGGCTGGGTGGTGAAATCAACACCCGATTCCAGTTGGGCGGCCAGCAGCATATTGTTGCACAGGGCGTTCAGCCTGTTGGTTTCCTGGAGACTGTTGCTGATGAGTTGTTGTTGCTTCTCTTCGTCCAGCTTTCTTCGTTGTAAAGTTTCCAGGTTCAAACGTGTAACGGCGATGGGTGTTTTCAGCTCATGGGTAACAGCCATCATGAAGTTCTGTTGTTGCTGTACAAAGCGGATCTGTTTGCGTGTGGTACGGAATACGAACACGGCGCCCAATACTACCAACGCCAGGAAGGTCATGCCTTCGCCAATGTATTGTGATGTTTTCCGATTTTTCGCTTCTTCGATCTGTACTGCTTTAACAAAATAAGCAGGATCGTCTTTTTTAAGTTCCTGGAGCCTGATGGTGCTGACCTCTTTGTTTTGTTTCTCCAATGCAATGAACCACCACGACAGGGCTGCTATCATATACAGCAGCAGGAACCAATATACAATTGTTACAATGGCCAGTTTTTTTGATCTAAAAAAACTCATGGCTTGGTTTTTTCAACACGGATGCCTGCATTCAGTACATATGGCAGGGGGTCTTCGCGCATGGCCTGTTGCAGGGTGAAGACATAATTTCCTTTTTTCAGTTTCACCGGATGGCGGGTGATGAGGATGCGGTGATCGAACACATCGCCCATGCCTACGCCCAGCCAACCTTTGGCATTATTGGCCAGGATGAGGTTCAGCATCTGCTTCCTGGCTGTATCAAACGGCGCCTGTGTGGTTACGTTCAACCAGATATTGTTGTAGCGGTAAGCGTCTTCATGCCTGATCACTACATAGATATTATAAGTCGATACGGTATCTTCTATTTGAAAGCGGAAGTTGGGTTTCTGGCTGCTTTTCCATTCATGTTGCGGGAAAAAAGCCATCTTTTCATAAACATCCAGTGTATCGCAGGCCTGTAATAACAAAAGGCCCAGGGCAACCAGCAGTATGGGGAGTTTGTTCAAGGAGATTTTTTTTCAAAGATACGGGCAAGCTACAACACATTCAATACCTGTTCCTTGGCCTTCTCCAGCTCGTCTTTCATCAGTATCACACATTGCTGCATCTGTGAGTCGTAGGCTTTGGAACCGGTGGTATTGATCTCTCTTCCGAGTTCCTGCAATATGAACGATAACTTTTTCCCTTTACTGATATCTTTTTCTTCCAGTATCGTACGGAAATAATCGCAATGGTTTTTCAGTCGCACCTGTTCTTCGCTGATGTCGATTTTTTCAATATAATAGATCAGTTCCTGTTCCATGCGGTTGGGATCATAATTGTCTTTCCCCACATTGTCTTCCAGCACTTTAACCAATCCTTCCTTGATCTTTGCTCTCCGCTTGGGTTCCAGGGCCTGAATGGCTTGTTGTTGCGCTTCTATATTGGCAATCCGCAGGAGTAGATCAGTCTCGAGCGATTTACCTTCATCCTTGCGGTGTTCATTGAGATCGCCAATAGCGGCTTTCATCAAACGCTCAAAGCTTTTCCATTCTTCATCGCTCAATGTTTCGGTAGAAGGGGTGATGACATCGGGTAGTTTCAGGATGGTGCTGAGAATGTCTCCGTGCGGGAGTTTCAGCTCATTGGCCAGTTCCGATACGGGCTGGTAATAAGCTTTGGCCAGATCGGTATTGATGGTAACAGGTTTGGACGCACCGTTTTGTTTGATGGTGATCACACATTCCACACTTCCTCTTTGCAACCCTTCATTCAGCAAATTGCGTATATCGAATTCAAAAGGTTTTAACAGCGCCGGGATATTCAACCGGAGGTCAAACTGTTTGCCGTTCAGCGAACGAACTTCAATAAGAAAAGTCTTGTCGAACAGGGTCTGCTCTGCCCTGCCATAACCTGTCATGGAATACAACATCGCGTTGGTGTTAATGGTGCAATGTAAGCAATGTAATGTTTGATAACAAGTCAGCACCTGTTTTCATGAGAAAGGGGGCATTTATGCCCCCTTCTTTCAACCAAAAACCACTGCTTGCTATTGCTTCGTCACTGTATAACTATTATCGATAAACCTTACTACAAACTTGTAATTACCCGAAGCATCCGGTCCGGGTAAATTCGACGATGCATCGTATGCAAAGGTTCCGCCTGCTTTCAAAGAAGGGATGGTATTATCTGGCACAGCAAACTTGTGACTCCAATCGCCATTCACCGGCAAGAACAAGTATTGTTTTCCTCCTGTCAGAGACAGGGCCAGTTCGAACTGGGTAGAGTTCACCTGTGTAAATTGCTGGCTAGGTACCGGCACCGGGTTGTTCCATCCGCCCGGAGTAGCATCACCTACAATGAACAGGTTGCTGGGCAATACCCCGGTATATGGTGTAACGGTGAATTTACCTGCCTGGAAATCTACAATGATCTTATACCTGCCGGAAGTAGCCGGACCAGGGATATTATCGTTCAGGTCGGCGCCGAAGCTGCCACCTGCATTGAGGCTTGCAACTGTTTTATCGGCCACGGAAAATTTGTGGCTCCAGTCGCCATTTACCGGTAACAGTAAATATTCATTACCACCTGTCAGGTTGAAAATACCTCCGTAAGTAACCGAATCAATTTTAGTGAACTCCTGAGTCGGGGCTGGAACGGGGTTGTTCCAACCACCGGCAGTAGCACTACCTACAATGAATAACCTGCCGGAAGCAGGGGGAGTAACTTTCGGCGGTATTTTGTAGGGCGTCATTTTTACTTTGATCACATTGGATCGCAGTAATTCGTTGTTATTGGCATAAGAAGAAGTGATCCTGATATTCATATCATAGGCCACACCAAAAGAGAAACCATATCCCAGCAAAATCGCATTCAGGTCTTTTGCGGTGAAGGAAGTGGTCAGCGCACCGCTGAGGGTACGGCTCACTGATTTGGAGAAATTCCTTCCGCTGGAATCGATCTCAACAATGTATTTAACCGTTGAAGAGTCTACTGAATATTTGGGATTGCTCCAGGTCAGCGTGAGCGCTACTTTTGAAGAATCTGCAGGTGCAGCAGCAACCGTGCTGGAAGAACTGCTCAATGTAACCGCAGTTCCCGGCTGGTAATATGGCAGATCGCCCACCTTCTTCTCACAGGCTGTAAAGAAACCAATCAACAGCACTGCGAGGAAACTGAGTTTTGCAAAATATTTCATAGTCATTTTGTTTAATCGTTGCGTTTATTGTTTGGTTACGATGAATTTGCCACGCTGGAAGTCGGCCTGTATTTTATAGGTACCGCTTGCAGTGGGGGCAGGAATATCTTGTCCAGAATCTGCAATAAAATCTCCGCCACTGTCTCCCAAACCGGCAATGGTATTGTCTTTCACAGCATACTTGTGGCTCCAGTCGCCATTCTTAGGCAGGAACAGATAGTGCTTGCCTCCGGTGAGTGCCACTGTGATCTCATAAAAAGTAGGGCTTATCTGTGTAAACTGCTGGCTGGGCACGGGCACAGGATTATTCCACCCACCCGGCGTGGCGTCACCTACCAGGTACAAAACGCCACCAGAGGGTGGTGTTACTTTGGGAGGAATCGCGTACGGTGTTACGGCGAATTTCAGCACGTTGGAAATCAGCATGGCAGCATTATTGGCCATATAAGATTTCACCCTGATCTCAAGATTGTGTGACATGCCGGGTTTCAATTGCAACTGATTCAACAGGTAGTCGTTGAACTGTCCCTGTGCGATAGACAAAGAGAGGTCCTTGCTAACAGCAACCGTTTGCTTGCCCGGATTGGTGAAGTTGGCGCCGCTGGTATCGATCTCTACCAAATAAGAAACATCCTGCGATCCAATGCCTGAAGTGAATTTATAATTGGGATTGGTCCAGGAAAGTTTGATCGCTTCCTGGTCGCGCATGGTATAGTCCAGTGCAATGGTATTGCTCACAGATGATGTCAACACAGGATTCGTGCCTCCTTCAAAATAATTCCTGGCTTCATCCTTTTTGCACGACGCAACAGTAATGGCGAGCAGGGATGAGAAGAAGAGGTATTTAAAAATATTTTTCATGACAAAAAGTTGACTGTTTAAGAATTAATACCCTGGGTTCTGGTCCAGGTTACTGTTAGAAGTCCTGTTAGATGCAGGGACCGGATATAGGTTGTATTTCGAATCAACACCAGTTCCGGAAGACACGCCTCCTTTCCATGGCCACAGGTATGTATTCGTGGTCAGCAGGTTGTACCGGATCAGGTCTGTTCTGCGATGTCCTTCCCAATACAATTCCCTTGCGCGCTCATCCAGTATCAGTTGCAGGTTCAAATCTCCCGCAGCCAGTTGGCCAACATTGTTGGTACCATAACTATCGCCATAGGCCCTGAATCTTATTTTGTTGAGATAAGTTAAAGCAGTAGCTGCATCTCCTCCTGTACCGCCACGGAGTACTGACTCGGCGTAGATCAAGTACATTTCAGACAGGCGGAAAACAGGGAAGTCAACATCAGAGAATGTTTTGGTAACATCAGATACGGCACCGCCATCTGAACGAATGTTCACGTATTTTTTCACATGCACTCCGTTTGCGAAATTGCTCACATCGCTGATCGCCATTTGCGAATTGGATGTGCCGAATTTGGAAGTTGTGAAGAGTGCTCTTTGGTCTGTATTACCCGATCTATCGGCAAACAGGTTGGCCAATGCCGATGTAGCGCGGTAACCATACCATCCACCGCCTACGCCGTACTCTGCAGCATCATCACCCGCAGCCGCATGCACAAAAAAGGTAGTATTACCATAAGCCTGTGTATGTAATCCATCGCAATTGATAGCGAAGATGAATTCATCTTTCTGCTTATCATTATCGGCCATGAACAGTTTGCTGTATCCTGATTTCAGTGTATAACCTCCGCCGATCACTTTCTGCGCATAGGTGATCGCATCGCTGTACCGGGGCGTTCCGGTATATACGCCTGCGTTCAGGTACATGCGTGCCAGCAACGCCCATGCAGCCCCCTGGTCCACCCTTCCATATTCAATGGTTTTAACGGGGGCCAGGTCTCCATCGATCGCTTTCAGTTCCTTTTCGATATAAACAAACAGATCAGTCCGTTTAATTTGTTTGGGCAAGCTACCTCCACTTCCAATACCATCTGCTTCGGTAATAAAAGTAGAGTTACCAAACAGGTCCATCATCACCCAATAATTGAAAGCTCTCAGGAAACGGGCTTCTGCTCTTGATTTTTTGACATCGGCTGCATCATTACCTGTGATACCCCTGGAGGCCAGCTTATCGTCTGTCGATTCCCGCAGGTATTCGTTGATGAGCGTGATATTGTAAATAGGCCTTGCATACATGCCTTTCAAAAAAGGATCAGCGCTGGTCCATTTCAGGTCGTGAAAATCGTGGATGGTCTGGTCGTTCCATGCTACCACCGCTTCATCGGTAGGCAACTCTTCGCAATTGAAAAAACCGCGAATGAATGCTACCTGTGAACCTTCATCGAGGCCACCTCCGATATCAGGATTATTTGACGGACCGTTGTTACCTGTAATAGCTAGTGAACCATATATTTTGGCCAGTACGCTTTTATAACCGGCCGCACTGGAGTAAGTCTTCTCGGGCGTCAGGTCGTTTTGCGGAAACAGGTCCAGTTTTTTAGAGCAGGCGGTGACAGATAAAACTGCAACAGCCGCTATAATCGTATTCTTTATGATATTATTTTGCATACTAATCATTTTTCAGGATCAGAAATCAAAGTTTAACCCCAGTGAGAACACCCTTGGGCGTGGATAAATATTATTGTCAACGCCTGAGCTGTTCGAGTTTTCAGGATCCAGTCCTTTGTATTTGGTAATCACAAACACGTTCTGGACGCTCGCTGATATGCGCATCTGTGCACGATTATTGAACACTTTACCGGCGTTATAACCGAAGTTGATATTATCCAGTCGCAGGAAAGAAGCATTCTCTATATAATAATCAGACAGGTATTGGTTGTTCACGAATCCGGTGTACAGGTAGTCGCGCGAAGCATTACCAATGAAGTTGATCGGATTCTTGATGGCCCTTAAAACACCATTATTGGAGTTGAAGTTGTTATAGAGATAACCACCCAGCGATCCGTGTGCAGCGAAACCTACGCTGATGCGCTTGTATATAACCTGGGTGTTGATGCCCAGCAATATATCCGCTGAAGGTTTCTTATAGTAATAGCGGTCAGATTCGTCGATCCTGCCATCCCTGTTCAAATCGTCGTACAGGCTTTCGATGGGTTTACCGGTGGTTCTGTCGTAGATTTGCTTGTACACATTGTACACATAAGGCGCATAACCCACTGCAAATTTGCCGATGTTGTTTCCGGTACCACCGCTGATACCACCAACGTCAATGCCTTTGAAGTTAGGGTCCTGCTGTTTCAGCAGGTTGGTGATCTCTGTTTT
Source organism: Hydrobacter penzbergensis (assembly GCF_900106985.1). Classification (NCBI taxonomy): domain Bacteria; kingdom Pseudomonadati; phylum Bacteroidota; class Chitinophagia; order Chitinophagales; family Chitinophagaceae; genus Hydrobacter; species Hydrobacter penzbergensis. Next base: position 53,313 of record NZ_FNNO01000016.1, read on the forward strand.
GTTGTAAGTAAAGTTGAATCCCAAATCCCATTCCAGGTCTTTCTGTTTTACGGGAATGGTATTCACTGCGAATTCCACACCCTTGTTCTCAATATTACCTACGTTGGTAAGCAAAGCGATATCAAAGTTGGAACCAGGCGCTACAGGGATCACACTCAACAGGTCTTTTGTTTTTTTCTTATACACATCCACTGATCCGGAGATCCTGTTGTTCAGGAATGCGAAGTCAAGACCCAGGTTGGTAGTGGTGGTAGTTTCCCATTTGATATTCGGATCGTAGGCAGATGGACGAAGGAAGCTATAGAAAGTATTACCGAACTGGTATTGTGCAGTGTTACTGCTCTGGGAATATTTCGGCAGGTATCCGTAGTAGTTACCAATGTCTTGCTGACCGGTAACACCTACGCTGGCACGGAATTTCAGTTCATTCACAACACTGCTGCCTTTGAAAAAGTCTTCATTTATTTTCCATGCAACTGATACGGCAGGGAAGTAACCTACCCTGTTGGCAGTGGAGAATTTCGAGCTTGCATCTCTCCTGATTGAAGCTGAGAGGAAGTATTTATCAGCAAGTGAATAGTTGAGTCGTCCTAAATAAGATTCCATACGGAACTCAGGTCTGTCGGTAGCGAATGTAGGCGTGCTTCCGGGAATCAGTACACCATTCTGACCATAAGAAGCAAAGTTGCTCACTTCCGTAACGAAATCCTGGTATTCATGGCTCACTAACACATCAAGTTTACTATCGATGCTCCTGATATCTTTGTTATACAATAACGATACACCGGCCAGTGTGTATTTTTTCTTTTGTTCATAGTGCACATAACGGCCTGCCGTTTTGTAATTGGTGGCAGAAACAGAATCTGTGTTATCGTTGCCGCTACCACTGGCATTATCGATTCCGAGGTTGGTCAGCACATGCAGGTCGGGGAAGAAATGCAGTTTATAATCAAGCTGCACATTACCGATCAGCCTGTTCACCGTAGAGCGGTTGTCTCTCAGGTTCAGCAGGGCCAGTGGGTTACGGGTTGACAGGTCAATGGGTTTGCCATCTGGCTGCAGCCATTCGTAATAGCCGCCATATTTATTGTTCGCATATACAGGTTGTGTAGGATCGAAAGCAACAGCTGAACCAATGGCGCCCTGGTCGGCAAAGCGGTTGGTAGTTCTGCTGGCTTTTACTGCTACTTCAACCGATAAATGATTATCGAAGAATTTTGGTGAGAGGTTGAGTGCAGAAGACATACGATCGAAATGATCTGTTTTCAGTATACCATCCTGGTTCAGGTATCCGAGCGAAAGGCGGAACGGAATATTTCCGATACCACCGCTGGCGCTGATATTGTTATCGTTGCCAATAGCTGTCTTATAAATTTGTTTCTGCCAGTCGGTATTTGCCGTGCCCAGTAATTTTTTATACGTATTATCTCCACTGGCTGCAGCATCTGCATTGATGATGCTCCTGATCTCATCACCACTTAGCACACCAACTGTTTTAGCCACTGACCCGGAAGAAACCTGGGTATTGAAATTATAACGCACTTTCCCTTTGAAGCCTTTCTTGGTAGTGATGATCAATACGCCATTTGATGCCCTTGAACCATACAGTGCAGTGGCGGAAGCGTCTTTCAATACGCTGATCGATTCAATATCATTGGGGTTGATGGTGTTCAGCAAGTTGGCAGAACCGGCAACACCATTACCATCTACAGCAATACCATCGATTACGATCAACGGGTCGTTGCTGGCGTTGAGGGAAGCGCCTCCGCGGATACGGATACGGCTGCCGCCACCCGCGGCACCACCACCGGAAGTGATTTCCAAACCGGCTACTTTACCCTGCAGCAACTGCTCGGAAGATGCGATGCTCCCTTTCTGGAAATCTTTGGCCGAGATAGCAGTTACAGAAGAAGTAAGATCGCTTTTCTTGCGCGTGCCATAAGCGATCACAATCACATCACCCAATGCTTTATCGATGGGCTCCAGCGCAACATTCACCGCACCATCGCTTATTTTCACCTCCCTGTTGGCATATCCTATGCTGGAGATCATCAGTGTGGTAGCACCAGATGGAACTTTTAAGCTGAAACTACCATCGGCGGCTGTTTGCGTACCAACAGAAGATCCTTTCACCGTCACCGACACGCTTTGCAAAGCCGTGCCGTTCCTTGAATCTGTCACTTTTCCCGTAACAGTTCTTTGCTGCGCCTGTGCAGACAACTGCAACAACAACGCAGGTAAGATCATTAATAGAAGCAAGCGTTTTACGTTCATATACTTTGTTTTTTCAGTTTTGGCAAATGAGGGGATTGTTTAATTGTTCATTATAAAGGGGATTGTTTGTTGCTTTCCGTTGATGAGCATCCGGAGTAAGTATGTTCCGGCGGCCAGGTTACCTGTATGCAAACCATTACGATTAAAAGGCACCCGGTAAAAACCTTTGGTCTTATAAGCGTCTTCCAATATTGTCATCCGTTTGCCCGACAGATCCCATACATCAAGCATGAGCTTACCACTTGCAGGTATTTCATATTCGATGATACCATTGGTATTTACCGGGTTGGGCAGTATGGCCAGGTGATTATTAGCGACAGGCGTACCAGGTTCATTGATGGCAGTTACGACTATATTCCTGAAATTCTTATTGGTGAACACATAATATTCACCGGGTTGCAGTGTAATGCTTTGTGCTGTAGCAGGCGCAGTGTACGTAGCATCTGTAAGATAATTATACCAGGTACCTGCACTAGGAAAACTGATGGAAGCCGTAGCCGCATTCACATCAAAATTGCCCAGTACCATTACTTTCAAAGAATCTGAATTGAGTTGTAACCATTTGAACGCTCCCGACAAATCGTAGCTCAGGTTGCCGGTAGTGAATGTAGTAGTATAGGCAGGCAGCAAGCGCAGCTTGATCAGTTGTGCATACACATTGTACAGAGAGAGGCGATTGCTGTTGGTAGCATACTCCCAGTGAATAGGCTTGGGAGATGTGCGGCAACTATTATCGATGGTAGCATTCTGACACTGGTTGATACTGTAATCATAACCTAGCTCTCCAAACTGCCACAACAATTTGGGGCCCGGTATCATAGCCCAGAATGCAGCAGCCATTTCATTCCGTTTCAAAGCAGTATTCAGGTCTTTTACGCTGTATGCGCCTGCGGCATTGCCATAGTTGAGGTTCTTGTACATCAGCCTTTCCTCATCGTGACTTTCCATGTACGTAACCAGGTTGGGCTTGCTCCAGCTGCGGTTCTGGTAAATGCCCCATTGAAAATTCCAGTCGGTAGCAAAGCCCATGGTGGCCTGGTTGAAATTGTAATTGGCATTACCCCAGAGCAGCATACCGTAATTGGACAATTCTATTTCTTCCTGGTTGGCAGCAAAATGTTCCAGTATGCAATAACTACCAGGCACAGTAGCCTGCATTTGATCGTAGATCCTTTTCCAGATGGCAATCCTGCTGGAATCATAAGCGCTCCACGCAGCCACATCATTGGGGTTGTTTGTTTGCGTAAAGCCTTTGGACAGATCCCACCGGAAGCCGTCTATCTTATAGTTCAACATCCAATGCGTCGTTACACGATCAACAAAGTCTTTGGTAGCTTGTGATGCGTGATTGAAATCGTACCCTACGCTATAAGGATGGGTAGCCACCGGGTTGAACCAGGGGCTATTAGCAGCAGGACGATTGTTCTGTGCATCCCAATACATCTGCACCATGGGCGATTGACCGAAGGAATGATTCATCACCAGGTCCATGATTACAGCCATACCCTGCTTGTGGCATTCGTCGACGAATTGCTTCAATGCTGTTTCGGTTCCGTAAGCTTTATCGGGCGCGAAATAAAAAATGGGATTATAACCCCAACTGCTGTTGCCTTCAAATTCAGAGAACGGCATCAGTTCAATGGCATTCACACCCAGCCTTTTGATATAGCTGAGGGTATCTTTCAATGTTTGCCAGTTCTGCGCAGCAATGAAGTCACGCACCAGCAATTCATAAATGACCAGGTTCTGTTTATTGGGTTTGGTAAACGCAGGCACCTGCCAGTTGTACTGGGCTTTGCCAGTCTGCATAATACTTACGATACCAGTTGTTTTCCCTGTAGGATACGATTTGAGCGATGGATAAGTAGCAGCAGGAATACCAGGATCGTTGACAGGGTCGAGTATTTTTTCCGTATTGTAATCCGCTACTTTGAGCGTACCGTCGATGATGTACTGGTAAGCATATTCTACTTTCGGTGTGAGGCCTGTGATGCGCAGCCAGAAACGGTTTCCATCGGGTGTGCGGTTCATTTGGTAATTACCACCCTGTGTCCAGTTGTTGAAATCACCCACTACACTAACACTGTTCTTGAGTGGTGCAAACAAAACCAATGTGAGGGAAGTATCACCAGGCTCGTAGTTGATACCATCCTTTACGCCTGCAGGCAAGGCTGCTACCGTTACAGGTGTTGCCACATAAAAACTGAAAGTATCCCTGCTGGTAGTATTGCTGTTGGTTGCTTCCGACACAATCGTTTGCATACCGGAAGAAATGATAGGGGTATTGGCAGCAATAGTAACCGCATTGTTTTGAGCGGCAATTACAGACCCATTCCAATACAATTTCAGGTTGGAAGATTGGTTGGCATTGGCGGTAATTGTCACGGTATCTCCCACATTTTTTGTGAGTGGTTCAGGCTGGCGTGTGTAAGTAGGCTGCGAGAAAGGCTGCATGATCCTCACTTGCAAAGCAGTATCGGTTACAGGCAGGTACATATCGCTTCCATCAGCATTGCGCAAAACCTTGCCGCCACTGCCATTGCGAAAGAGGATGGCTATGCGGAGGATCTTTTCGCTGCTGTTGGTAATGCCAAAAAAAGAACGGAGACCGCCCGTGATGGAATATTTCCACTGGTTATTGCCCAGCGATACACACTGTGCTGCGGAGGTGGTAGTACCCCAGGTGAATTTGCTGTACTTCCAATCAGATGAACTGCTGCTGGCTGTAGTGATGCAGCCGATGTGTGCGTATACGTCTGAAACAGGCGTATAATTAAGTAAACCTTGGTTGCCGCGGGTAGCATCACAGGTAATGTTGATAGAGGAACTGGTATCGGTAATGAAAATAGGATTGCTCCGTAATAGTTGCGCTTTGGAGGGTAGTCCAATAATAAGCAGTAGTCCTATGAAGCAAACAAATCTCATATGTGCTGGCAAACGTAATTTTCATTAATGTGTAAAATTTACACATTTAATTGAGTGCACAAAGTAGGAATTTTTCCAAACAACCAAATATTTTTTTTGGCCGGGAATAATTTTTAATACCGATTTAAGTGAAGGGGATTAGAAATCAATACCTATCCAGGTACGCTTGCGTTTTTCGTACTTTTCGAAATTAAACTTGTAGAGTTTTCCCGGGCGATGCGGAACATCCTGTTCCATTTCATCGATATCGATGAGCAGGTCCATCGAAGCGAATTTTTTGCGGAAGTTGCGCCGGTCGAGACGCACGCCCAGTATGGCTTCGTACAAATTTTGCAGTTCGCGGAGTGAAAATTTTTCGGGCAACAGGTTGAAGCCGAGCGGGTGTTCCTGTATCCTTTTTTGCAACCATTGATAGCTGGCGTCTACAATTTCTTTATGGTCGAAAGCCATCCCTTGTAGGGCGGAAACGCTGTGCCAGTTGAGTTCGTTGTCGTGTATCTTAAGCTCGTGGTGGTTGATGTTGAGCAGTGAGCAATAGGCCACTGTAATAACCCGCCCGCCAGGGTGACGATGGGGATGCCCGAAAGCTTTTACCTGGTCGAGAAATACATCATTCATACCGGTACGCTCTTTCAATACCCGGTAGGCGGCATCATCGAGTTCTTCATTGTCCTTTACAATATCGCCAAGCAGGGAATATTTATCCTTATATACTTCCAGGTCACTCTTAATCAACAGTACTTTCAATTCGTTCTCTTCAAATCCGAATATCACACAGTCGATCGTAAGGGGTACTGTGGGGTAAGACTTCACCAGCTTAACGGCATCTTTTACCAGGTGTGGTTCATGTACGATAGGAGCAATCTTCTTTTTCATCCATATTTTTTTTAAAGCACCGCCTCGGGCGGCTGTCGTTTGACTCGTATGGAATGCCTTGTAAAAGGCCTCCAAAAGCTCAGTGGTCTTACATAGAGAATGCAAAGTTCACGAAAAAAAATGCAAAATGACTAGCGGTTTTTCCCATGAGGGTGGAAGCCTGTAACTTTAGCACTGAATTTTTACCTATGTACAGTGTCGAGCAAACCAGGGAAATGCAACAGCAAGGAAACCGTTTATTAACGCTGGCTAAAGCCGACGGACCACTGGGTGCAAAAGACCTGCCCCTTCTCCGAAAGGTATTGCGTTTTCATGAATACCGTTACTATGTGCTCAACGATCCGCTGCTTGCCGATTTCGAATACGATGCCCTGTTCAAACTGTTGGAAGCCTTCGAGGCGAAGCACCCGGAGCTGGTTAGTGCCGATTCTCCCACCCAACGGGTGGGCAGCAGCCTCAACCAGCAATTCAATACCGTACAACACCTGGTGCCGATGCTGAGTCTCGATAACAGTTACAACGCTGATGATCTGTTGGACTTTGACAGAAAAGTGCGGGAGGGCGCAGGGACCGACCTTATAGAATACTGCATTGAACCCAAGTTCGACGGCGCCAGTATTTCTTTGATCTATGAAAATGATATACTGGTGCGTGGTACCACCCGGGGCGATGGCGTGGAAGGAGAAGAGATCACGACCAATATCCGGCAGATCCGCTCAGTTCCTTTATCTGCTCCTTTTTCGCGTTATAGCATACAACAGATAGAGATTCGCGGCGAGATCATCATGTTCAAAAAAGCATTCGAACAATACAATGAAATGCTGGCTGCAGAAGGATTGGCGCCGCTTGCCAATCCGCGCAATGCCGCTTCGGGCAGCCTGCGCATGAAAGACCCGAAAGATGTGGCCGACCGTAAACTCGATGCCTTCCTCTATCATATCAGTTATTACAACAAGGAAAACGATGCATCCGATAAAATGCTGTCTACACACAGCGGGTCGCTGCAATTCTTGTGGGAGCTGGGTTTCCGGTCGCCCGAAAAAGAAAAGAAAGTGGTGAAGGGCATACAGGCCGTTATCGATTATTGCCTTGCTTTTGAAGCCAAACGCGATGATCTCCCTTATGAGATCGACGGTATGGTGGTGAAAGTAAACGATATTCATTTGCAGGAACAATTGGGCATGACCTCTCACCATCCCCGCTGGGCCATCGCTTTTAAATTCAAAGCTCGACAAGCCACTACGCAATTGAAAGCGGTGGAATTTCAGGTAGGAAGAACAGGCGCCGTAACCCCGGTAGCCAAGCTGGAACCCGTGTACCTGGCCGGTGTTACCGTATCAAGCATCTCTATACACAACGAAGACTACATCAAAGAAAAAGACCTTAAAATAGGCGACACAGTATTGATCGAAAGAGCCGGCGATGTTATTCCCCAGATCGTGAAATCATTGCCTGAGCTACGCAATGGAAAAGAAAAAGATATCCTGTTTCCCAGGAATTGTCCTGTTTGCAAAAGCGAATTATTCAAAGAAGAAGGGGAAGCCGTATGGCGCTGCATCAATATCGAATGCGAAGCCCAGGTGGTAGAAAAGATGATCCACTTTGTAAGCAAAGATGCCATGGACATCAAGAGTTTTGGTGAAGCCAATGTGCGCAAATTCTATGAAATGGGATTGCTCAAAGATATTCCCGGCATCTATACACTCGACTTTGAAAAGATCGGCACGCTGGAAGGGTTTGGTAAGAAAAGTCTCGACAACCTGCGCACGGCCATTGATGCATCGAAGCAGCAACCGCTCAACAGGTTGATATACGGACTGGGCATTCGTTTTGTAGGAGAAACCACGGCCAAAACATTGGCCAATGCTGTGACACACTTGTTGGATCTGAAAGACAAGAACGAAGAAGAACTTCAACAACTAGAAGACATCGGCGTTAAAGTAGCGCGCAGCATCTACCAGTTCTTCCGCAATGAACAAAACCTGCACATGTTGCAGGCATTGGAACAATACGGACTGCAACTGAAGAATGAAAAGAAAGAAAACAACGGCAACGATAGCTTGCAGGGGCAGACCTTTTTGTTCACCGGCACTTTGGCTAAGTTGAAACGCAACGATGCCGAAGCCATGGTGGAAGCCAATGGAGGCAAGATTGTAAGTGGCGTAAGCAGTAAGCTGAATTACCTGGTAGTAGGTGAAGACGCCGGCAGCAAACTGGAGAAAGCCAAAAAGATCAATACCGTTAAGATCATATCTGAAGATGAATTCCTGAACCTTATTCAAACCAGCTAAATCATGTTACAACCTGCAACCATTCAATTCCTGAAGAACCTGAAAAAGAATAACAACAAAGAATGGTTCGATAAAAACCGGAAAGCTTATGATGCCGCCAAAGCAGATTTCACTGAGCTCACCAACCAGGTGATCAAAGGTTTTGGTAAAAAAGAACCGGCTATTGCAGGGCTTGCAGGTAAGGACTGCCTGTTTCGTATCAATCGCGACATCCGCTTCAGCAAGAACAAAGACCCTTATAAAACCAACTTCGCGTCCAGCATCATTGAAGGCGGTAAAAAGTCCATGCTCGCCGGTTATTATTTCCATATTGAACCGGGAGGCAATAGTTTTTCGGGCGGTGGCCGGTACATGGTAGAAGCCGATCAATTGAAAAAGATACGCCAGGAGATCGATTACAGCTGGAAGGATTTCAGCAGTATTATCAGGAGTAAAAAATTTGCGGCATTGTATGGCGACCTGGAAAAAGGAGAAGGGCTCTCTTTGGTTCGTGAACCGAAAGGATATGATAAAAGCAATCCTGCTATTGAATACATCAAACTAACAAGTTGGATAGCCACGGTTCCGTTAACAGATGCGGACCTCACCAGCAAAGACATGGTGCAACAGATCGTTCGTTCATTTGAAACTTTGCAGCCGTTGATCCGATTCTTAAACACCGCAATCATACATTAAGATCGTCATCCCGAGCGAACGAAGTGAGTCGAGGGATCTGCCGGATGTTCAGTGAGATCCCTCGGCTACACTTATAATGATACGCTTAGCGTTGATTTGATAATCAATCTAATACAACAGAGTATCATCGTTATATTTTACCAGCTTTTGGGGGCTGGATACTCGGGATGCTGTTTAGATTTAGAAGACGCACTTTCTTTTGAGACATGAACTGGTATAACATAGAATGAACTATTGCTTTATTATTTGTAAACTACTCCATTGAGCACCATTAAATGCATGGAGAAAATAAATACCAGGTGTTAAGTCTGACAGATTAATGGTAGTCTTCGTAACACCGACAGGATAATCCAATTGTTTCCTTGGAATGCCTGATTGTGAAGTTATTTTCAATTGATATATTTTAACTGCTTTTGTAGTTTGTCCAAAAGTGGAGGAAGGTTGTTTTACACTTATAGTCATAGTGCTAGTGGCGGGGTTCGGCGCTGCCATAACTGCGTAGCCACAACTATTCACCTGCACATTTGCAATTCCTGGGCTTCCTCCGGCATCACAGGCATTTGCAACCCTTACACCTATTTGTACTGTCCCTATATTGGTTCCTGCGTTTAAAAGTAAATGCGGGGTACCCTGACCACTTATATATGTCCAATCTCCCGGCCAAAACCAGGCGTAATTGGTTGCTCCTACAAGAGTATTAGTATTATATGCCACATTGGGTTGACTCGTACATACTGTTGTAGGCCCACTTACAGGATAGTCTCCACTGCTGTAGCCCCCGGCACGGACTTGCATTGTCTGTGTATTTAGCTGGCCGCAAGAGTTAATAGAAGCTGTCAACGTAACATTGCCATAGGTTATATAACTGATTGAAGTTTGCTGTGCATTGGGGCTTGCAATGCTTACAATTCCACTTGGCGAGGCTGACCAATTTACAGTTGCACTACCGCAAGACAGGTTAGTGATAGAGTAGTTACCCGGAGTATTAAGGCATATTGTTGATGGACCGTTGATATAATACGAAGGAGTTCCCACCGTCGCCGAAATAGTACCTGCATTATAATTGGTTCCATTTACGATAGCAGTGACCGCAACATTGCTGGGTCCATTGTCACAGGCAGCTATTGAAAGAGTAAGTGTATTTGTTGTAGTAGTCACTGTTTGGGGTGCAGGAGATCCATTCAGTAACCAGCCGCTTGATGTAGAGCCAAAGTTCCAGAGATAAGAAACTGTAGCTCCAGATGGAATGCCTGATCCGTTTACAGTGAAAGTTTGTGTAAGAGTCGTTCCACAAGTTTTAGACACTCTTACCGGCGATACATTAAATGAGGTCGCTGGCGACTCAATAATGGTTATTTTATTGATCAACGTTTGATTATTACCAGTAGGGGAACTGCCTCCACCGCTTGCCAGGAATATTAAATATGCTGTGCCGGCCGATTGAGAGGAAAAGCTCGGGAGTGTATAAGTTTGCTTAGTACCACTGGTATAGAAAAAACCAACAGTATTTTGAGTTAGCCCACCCCAACTATTTTGATTGACAGGACCGCAGGGTGTTGGGTTCGTTACATTAGGATCTGGCAGTGAAGCAAAATATGAAACATTTACACTTGGAAAGTTTCCCGAGCTAGCGCCATCTACGCCTGTAACATCCATTTGTATAGTATAGGAGTAATTCGCTTTAAAAGGATAAGCAATTGCATATGCTGTTCCTAAATTAGTCGATAAGGTCTGTCCTGTCCACGACTGTAAAACAATATTTGTACCGTCAAATGACACCCCTCCGGAAACGGGATAGTGTGTATACCCTCCTATAACAGCAGGAGTAGCAGAATTGAATACATTACAAACACCTGTGGGAAGTCCGCTCGTGGGATAATTAATAGTATTAGAGGTTTGAGCGGAAAGTTTTACAATATTTACAATAATGCAAATAGACAAAAGTAAATTTTTGCTCATAATATCTGATTTTTAGTGTAGAATTCCATTATTTCATTAAATGAATCTGTAACCCGATATTTGTTTGAAAGCCACTGGTTGTTGCTTCTGCTTTTGTGTCTCTGTAATTAAAATATCCTACTACCATCTCAACGCCGACATTGCTATTTAGGTAAATAACCGGGCCCGCAAAAAATGAATACTTATTGATTTTAGCATCCGATATAGGATAATATCCCGATGCTTTATTCGACCCAAAAGCATAATTTCCCTCAACAAGTACATTGACTTGTTTTTCTTTGTTTAATAGATAATAACGCGTAAACAATCCATATAGGAAGTGGTTATTGTTAACATGCAGGGTTGTAGTCGAAGTAGGGTATCCATCCCTTTGTAATGTGATATCTAATTTAATCCCTGCTACTAATTTATCCCACAGAAAGTAGCCGACATTAGGAGCTATCTGGAAGAGATTAGTTCGAACATGATTTGTGGATGAATTTGTACTTGCGCTGAAACTAAAATTTCCTCCAACAAGCCAGGTCTTTTTATCTAATTGCGCCTTTGTAAAGAAGAATAATAAACAAAATGCCAACGATAGTACTAATTGCTTTTTCATTGTGGCAAGCATCTAATGATTAAATATATAAATTGAGTATATTAACCCGAGTATATATCTTTTACAAGAAAGGCATTTTTGCAAAAAGAAAAAAGGGGGGTATCCCCCTTTTTTAGTTCAGATTGGGAAATGCCAATTCAATGCGTTTTTTTGAGTAGAACCTCATCCCGAGCAGCCGAGGGATGACGTTGTGTTAATCTTTAACCTGTTAAATGCATTACCTAACGATTCGATCAAGTCGCTGGGCAATAAAGATTCCACCGACTGTTGTTTCAAAGCAATATCTCCTGCGAGTCCGTGTAAATACACACCTAGTATGGCTGCATGTAACGGATCATAACCTTGTGCCAGCAATGCGGTCAATATACCTGTCAATACATCACCTGAACCACCTTTTGCCATTCCCACATTGCCGGTGGTATTGAACCATGCCCTGCCATGCGCAGCAACCAATGTACGATGTCCTTTCAGTATGATGATGAAGTGATATTGTGCAGAAAGTTGAATAGCTTTCCTGTATCGCTCCAGCGTATCTTCACTGGTACCGAATAACCTGTCGAACTCTTTGGGATGCGGCGTAAACAATGAACCAGGTGGTATCGAAGTTAGCTTTTCAGTATGCTGTGATAAAATAGTGAGCGCATCTGCATCTAGTACCATCGGCTTATTATTTTGCTGCAACAGATTGAAGAGCAAATCTTTTTCTTTCGTTGAAAGACCCAGTCCCGGACCAGCTGCTATAGCGCTGTAAGCATGTATGTCGGGCAGCCCGGCTTCACGCACAATGGTCATCGCTTCCGACACAGCTGTTTGTATAATTGGTAGTCCATCATCCGGAACACATGTTGTAAGTAAGCCTACGCCTGAACGAAGACAGGCCTTTGCCGCCAAAATTGCTGCACCCATTTTTCCTTTATTTCCTGCCAGCAGCAGCGCATGACCATAATTTCCTTTATGGGAAAACCGGTCTCTTCCTTTCAACAGGCAGGCAGCATCTTGTTGTTCTACAAGTTCTGCCACAGCATCGATGGTAGATAAATACGAGTGCATCAGCCCAATATCAAGTACCGTTATATCTCCTGTGTATTTACCATATTCGGGAAGAAGAAAAGCATATTTAAGCGATTGAAAAGTGAGTGTACGGTGGGCTCGAAGCACTGGCGCATCAACAAAGAAATTGTCTACCGGCATACCGCTGGGCACATCAATAGCGATGACTTTTGCATTTGATTGATTGATGTGTTCTGCCAGTGCAGCAGCAAGATCGTGGAGTGGTCTGTTCAAACCCGTACCAAACAAAGCGTCTATAACCAGGTGGTCTTGTTCAATAACAGGAAATACGGCAGGTGATTGTATAAAATGGATGTCTTTACTGAGCCGGTGTAATTTTTCGAGGTTGCGCTGGAAATCATCGGTGCCTTTGGACCCATATTCCAGTATGTAAACCGTTACTGCGGCACCTGCTGCTATCATCTGCCTCGCAATGACCAGACCATCGCCGCCATTATTGCCTTTGCCGCAGAAGATCAGCAAGGGCATTTCATTGTATTTGTGTTCGATCAGCCATTCCGTGCATTTGAGCCCGGCTCTTTCCATCAGGTCAATAGAAGCGATGGGCTCGTGCTGCATGGTATATGCATCCCATTGCTGGCATTGTTGTGCGCTCAACAATTTCATGGTGCGGTTTGTTGTGCTTTAAAGGTACACAACATCGCATTAAAAAGGGGCTCCATTGCTGAAGCCCCGGTACTCACTCACATTCTTGCAATTATTATAAGATCGATTTGCTCAGGAGATATTCTGCGATCTGCACGGCATTGGTAGCAGCGCCTTTGCGCAGGTTATCGCTCACGATCCACATGTTCAGTGTTTTGGGTTGTGTTTCATCCCTGCGCAGTCTTCCTACAAACACTTCATCTCGTTCGTGCGCATTCAAAGGCATGGGGTACAAGAGTTCAGCATCGTTGTTCTCTACGATCACACCCGGTGCAGCGCTCAGCAATTGCTGTACTTCATTCAGGTCGAAATCGTTTTCAAATTCCACGTTCACGCTTTCGCTGTGGCCACCCACAACCGGAATACGTACGGTAGTAGCCGTTACGCGGATCGAATCGTCCTGCATGATTTTTTTTGTCTCATTCACCATTTTCATTTCTTCTTTGGTATAACCGTTGTCGAGGAACACATCAATCTGCGGGATCACGTTGAGGTCGATTTGGTATTTATAAGCCATATCACCTTTCACACCTTTTCTTTCATTGAACAACTGATCTACCGCTTTTTTGCCGGTACCGGTAACACTCTGGTAAGTGCTTACCACTACCCTTTTGATTTTATAACGGGCATGCAGCGGCTGCAAGGCCACCACCATTTGTATGGTAGAGCAGTTAGGATTAGCAATGATGTAATCGTTGCCGGTGAGCACCGATGCATTTACTTCAGGCACCACCAGTTTTTTGGTGGGGTCCATACGCCATGCAGAAGAGTTATCGATCACGCGGATGCCTGCTTCGGCAAATTTGGGCGCCCATTCCAGGGATGTGCTTCCACCGGCAGAGAAAATAGCTACAGCGGGCTTGGCGGCGATACCATCGGCCATGCTCACCACTTTGTATTTTTTCCCTTTGAATTCTACTTCCTTACCTACTGATCTTTCAGATGCTACAGGAACCAATTCTGTTACGGGGAAGTTGCGTTCGGCCAGCACCTGCAACATTTTGGTGCCTACCAGTCCGGTTGCACCTACAACAGCTACTTTCATTTTGTCTACGTTTTTTTAAGGGTTACGTATCCCTTTTTTTTGAGGTTGATTAAAAAGAAAGAGGCCTTCCTGTTTGGGAAGGCCTCTGAGTATATTTTGTCATACACAAACGATCAGGCACCTTCCCGTCAGAGAGGTTTCTTAATACGTTTTGTATGTTTCATGTTCATCATTGCCCGGCGAAGATAGTGGTAAATCTGTTATTAAACCAAATCAATGTCAAAATTCACCAGTTGCACAAACTGTTCAAGGCGTGCATCGATATCACTTTTGCCGATCTCGCGCAGGCGTTGCGTACCGAATTTCTCTACGCAGAACGAGGCCATAGCGCTACCCAGGATAATGGCTGTTTTCATATTCTCGAAAGAGATATCGCGGGTTTTAGCCAGGTGGCCGATAAAGCCTCCGGCAAAAGTATCGCCGGCTCCGGTGGGGTCGAACACATCTTCCAGGGGCAGGGCGGGAGCAAAGAATACCTTATTCTCATGGAACAGCAGCGCGCCGTGTTCTCCCTTTTTGATGATCACAAAGTGGGGGCCCATTTTTTCAATAACTGCTGCAGCTTTCACCAATGAAAATTCTCCGCTCAGCTGGCGGGCTTCACTGTCGTTCACCATCAATACATCCACCATGGCCAGGGTCTTCTTCAATTCATCCATGGCCACTTCCATCCAGAAATTCATGGTGTCCATAACGATGAGTTTCGGACGGGTCTTCAATTGCTCAATCACACTGCGTTGTACAGATGGAAGCAGGTTGCCCAGCATCAGGAACTCACAGTCCTGGTAGCTTTCAGGCACCACCGGCTCAAAATTGGCCAGCACGTTCAACTGTGTATCCAGCGTGTCGCGGGTGTTCATATCCATGTGGTAGCGGCCGCTCCAAAAAAAGGTTTTCTCGTCCTTTTTCACCTGCACCCCTTCCAGGGTAACGCCCCTGGCAGTAAGCGCATCCAGTTCTGACTGCGGGAAATCGCCGCCTACTACAGATATCTGTTTAACCGGGGTGAAGTTGGAAGCGCACCAGGCAATATAAGTGCCCGCTCCGCCAATGATCTTATCACTTTTCCCGAAAGGGGTTTCAATGGCGTCGAAAGCCATGGATCCGACAACAACTAATGACATAATGGATATAAGGTTGGTTACCGGGGAGCGAAACTAGGTCTTTCAAAGGAGTATAAAAAAACTAACATAATAAGATTTTAAGCTGCGATTATTTCCCTAACACGCGTTAGTATGTTATATTCGCGTTATGGCCAGGATAAAAACAGAGAAAAACGTATCGCGTAAAGAGGTGATCGTTACCAAAGCAGCTGCCCTTTTCAGGGAGAAAGGTTTCAAAGCTGCCAGCATGCGCGATCTTGCTGAAGCAGTAGGTGTGGAAGCAGCCAGCCTGTACAACCACATCAAATCCAAAACCGAATTGCTGCACGAATTATGCTTCAGTGTTGCCAACCGTTTCATGCATTATATAGACGAAGTAGAAGCAGAAAAGATCACCGCCATAGAGAAAATTGAAAAGTTGATGCGCTTTCACATCGATGAAATGGTGCATCATTACGAAGAAGTTTATGTGAGCGACCGCGAATGGAAGCACCTGGCCGATCCTTATCTTTCGAATTATCAGAACCAGCGCCGCATCTACCGCAAACGCTTTGCTTCCATCATCGAAGCAGGCATTCGCAATAAAGAGATCAAAAAAATAGACGCACCTACCGCCGTACTCATCATGTTGCACGCAGTGAGCGGCATTGAAAGCTGGCACCGCTCCAAGCAAAGGATCAGTGCAGAAGAGCTGGAAGAAAACATGATCACCATACTGGTAGGCGGATTAACGAATAAATAAATGTCATCCCATTTTCACCCGTTAGCGGTAAAGGAAATCAGGAAAGAAACGAATGATTGTGTTTCCATCCGTTTTGATATTCCCGATCCTTTAAAACCTATTTTTCAATACAAGCAAGGGCAGCACATTACGTTGCGCGCCTTCGTGAACGGACAGGAACTCCGCCGCTCTTATTCTCTTTGCAGCTCTCCGCTTGACTGTGATGAGTTTCGCATTGCAGTGAAGAAAATAGACCAGGGCCTGTTTTCCGCTTTCGCCAATGAACAATTAAAAGTGGGCGATGTGTTAGAATTGATGCCTCCCATGGGTAATTTCTTTACCGAACTGCATCCTACTCATCACAAACAATACGTTGCTTTTGCAGCCGGCAGCGGCATCACGCCCCTGTTCTCCACCATCAAAACCGTATTGCGCACCGAGCCCAACAGCAGCTTCACATTGATATATGGCAACCGCAACAGGCATTCCATTATTTTCAGGGAAGAGCTGGAAGGACTAAAAAACAAATACATCGATCGTTTGCAGATCGTGTATATACTCTCCCGCGAAAAAACAGACGCGCCCATCAATGCAGGACATATCGATGAAGCAAAATGCAAGCTGCTCTTTGATAAAATAATCGATGTGCACAGCGCTGATGAATTTTTTATCTGTGGTCCGGAAGCCATGATCTTTACCGTGAAAGAACAATTGGAAAAAGCCGGCGTTGCCAAAAAGAAAATTCATTTTGAATTGTTCTCTTCACCAGGCCAATCAACACCTGTTGCCATCAGCGAAGCAAGCAAAAAAGAAAGCCAGGCAAAGAGCAAGATCACCGTAAGGCTCGATGGCGTAAGTTTTGATTTCGATCTCGGCTACGATGAAGAAGCCATACTGGACGCCGCTTTGAAGCAAGGCGCCGACCTCCCATACTCCTGCAAAGGAGGTGTATGTTGCACCTGTCGTGCCAAACTGGTGGAAGGAGAAGTAGCCATGGATGTCAACTACGGACTGGAACCGGAAGAACTGGCGCGCGGTTTTATTCTTACCTGCCAGTCGCACCCGAGATCGGCCAGGCTGGTAGTGGATTTCGATGCCAAATGATCATCCTTTTTTCAAATGAGGCCGGATGATGCCCTGCCATAACTTGTATCCTTTTTCATTCATGTGCAAACTGTCGCTGGTAAATAATGCGCCGTTTACAATTCCATCTGCCCGCAGCATGGGACGATGAATATCAATAAATGTTGCTTTGCGTTGCCTGGCCATGAACTGTGCGATCAGGTGGTTTGCTTCGTTGATCACATGCTCCAGGCGCCAGCGGCTGGGACTGGGTTTGATGGATACATACGCTACCGGTACTTCACCCAATGTATGCCTGATCATACCAAACAATTGTTTAAACCTTTTCAATACTATTTGCGCCGTTACTGTATCCGATACAGCCAGGTCATTATCACCACAATAGATAACGATCTGTGAAGGCTTGTAAGCATAGATAACATCCGGTGCAAAATGAATAAGGTCGGGCAATGTAGAACCGCCAAAGCCCCGGTTAATAATGCGATAGCCAGGAAAATACGCTTGCACATCCTGCCATTTGCGGAAGGAGGAACTACCTACAAATAAAATACTGCCTGGCAACGGTGCCTTGATACTGTCTGCTTTTTTAAACGCATCAATCTCTTCCTGAAAAGGAACTTGTGCTGTCAACAGCAGGCCTGAAAAACAAGTCAGTAAAAAAAGAAATGATTTTTTCATTGCAGAAAGATAAGGAAAGGAGGAGTAGTCTTACTTCGCTTTTTCAGGTACTGTTCAAAGATACGCTGCCATACCTGGTCAATACGTGGGTCGCCCCTTATGCGCTCATCCTTCGCCTTTTCTTCACCTCTACAACGAAGAAAACAGCTCCCCGCCCCAACGGAAGTACTTATTTGGTACCTGTCAACTACGAACATCCATCGAATAACATCCGAACACACTAACACCCGTTAGCATTATAGTGTATTCTTTCGTATTTTTACAGCAAAGAATTCGTCATGGGCTTAACTAATGAAGCTATATTCCAGGATAAGATCGATAAAGAAATCAGGATCGAGCCGCGCGACTGGATGCCGGAAAAATACCGGCAAACATTGATCCGGCAGATCAGTCAGCATGCACATAGTGAAATCGTAGGCATGCTGCCCGAAGGCAACTGGATCACGCGTGCACCCAACCTGCGCCGCAAAGCCATTTTATTGGCCAAAGTACAGGATGAAGCAGGTCATGGTCTTTATTTGTATTCAGCTGCTGAAACATTGGGCATCAGTCGCGATGAAATGTACGAGCAACTGCACAGCGGCAAAGCAAAATATTCTTCCATCTTCAATTACCCTACCCTCACCTGGGCCGATATGGGCGCTATCGGCTGGCTGGTAGACGGTGCGGCCATCATGAACCAGGTGCCTTTGTGCAGAACCAGTTACGGACCTTATGCCCGCGCCATGGTGCGTGTGTGCAAAGAAGAAAGTTTTCATCAACGACAGGGTTTTGAAATACTGCTTACGCTGAGTCGCGGTACCGAAGCGCAACGCGCGATGGCACAGGATGCCGTGAACCGCTGGTGGTGGCCCAGTGTCATGATGTTTGGGCCGAAAGACGATGAGAGTCCCAATTCACAGTTGAGTATGAAATGGAAGATCAAACGTTTCAGCAACGATGAACTGCGCCAGAAATTCATCGATATCTGCGCAGAGCAGGTAAAGACGTTGAACCTCAGTTTGCCCGATCCGGATCTGCGTTGGAATGAAGCAAGAGGACATTATGATTTTGGCGCTATCAATTGGGATGAGTTCTGGCAGGTGATACAGGGCAATGGCCCCTGCAACAAAGAAAGGCTCAACGCCCGCAGGAAAGCCTGGGAAGATGGCGCCTGGGTGCGTGAAGCCGCTGCCGCACATGCATCGAAAAAGAAACAACAAGCAGCTTAATTATTGTCATGAAAGCATATATCCGGAAATATTATTACGGCGATTACGGTGAATCGAAACAGGGACCTGCCGATGTTTCCACGGGAGCACGCAACAAGCATGAATGGCCTTTATGGGAAATATTCATCCGCAGCAAACAGGGGCTCGATCACAAACATGTGGGCAGTCTGCACGCAGCCGATGCAGCGATGGCTATAGAGAATGCAAGGGATGTGTATACCCGCAGGATGGAAGGCGTGAGCATCTGGGTAGTGGAAAGCAAATACATCCATGCCAGCAATCCCGATGAAGCAGCCTCTTTGTACGATCCCGCGAATGATAAAGCTTACCGGCATCCTACTTTTTACGATCTTCCACAGGAACTGAAACATATTTAGATCATGCATGATCCTCTTCTCCATTATTGCTTATTCCTGGCCGACAGTGCACTGATATTAGGACATCGCAACAGCGAATGGTGCGGTCACGGACCGGTGCTGGAACAGGATATTGCATTGACCAATATTGCACTCGACCTCATTGGACAGGCACGCAACTTGTACCAGTATGCCGCATCGATACAAGGGGGTGATGCAACAGAAGATACGCTGGCTTACCTGCGCGATGAAAGAGCATACAAGAATTGCCTGTTGGTGGAATTGCCCAATGGCCATTGGGGACAAACCGTGTTACGTCAATTCTTTTTCAGCACCTATCAATACTATTTGTTCCAGCAACTGATCAATAGCACTGATGTGCAACTGGCTGCCATTGCCGAAAAATCGCTGAAAGAAGTCACTTATCATGTTCGCTGGAGCAGTGAATGGGTAATCCGTTTGGGCGACGGAACAGAAGAAAGCAAACAAAAAATGGAAGAAGCGGTTGACAACTTATGGTCTTATACAGGAGAACTTTTTGTACCTGCTGCATACGAAACACCAGGCTTTGGTGTTGACCTGAACGTTGTTCAAATGCAGTGGCAACAGAAAGTTGCAGCAATACTGGACGAAGCAACATTGGCATTATCCCAGCAAGGCTGGATGCAAAAAGGCGGCAAAGAAGGCGCCCATACAGAACACCTCGGTTATATACTGGCCGAAATGCAGAGCTTGCAAAGAACCTATCCCGGCGCAAGATGGTAAATGAAGCTACGATATGGAAACTATTTGAAAACATATTCGACCCTGAAGTGCCTGTATTAAGCATCCTCGACCTGGGCATTGTGCGGGAAGTGCATGTAAAGAGTAAACAGGAAGTGGAAATAGTGATCACACCTACCTATTCCGGTTGTCCCGCCATGGACGTCATTGGCATGAGTATACGGATGGCGCTGTTACAGGAAGGGTTTACACAGGTACAGGTAAAGCAGGTATTGTCTCCGGCCTGGACCACCGATTGGATGAGCGAAAGCGGCAAACAAAAACTGAAAGCCTATGGCATAGCGCCCCCCAATCACAAGCAACTGGTGTGCACGCCCGACGCTTTCCAGGAAGAAGAGGCTGTACAATGCCCGCATTGCGGCTCTTATCATACACAGTTGGTTTCCCGTTTTGGCTCTACGGCCTGCAAAGCCCTTTACCAGTGCAACGACTGCCAGGAGCCTTTCGATTATTTCAAATGTCATTAACGCAAAAATGAATGCGTATCTTTAATAACAGATTCATCGGCTATGTGTCCTATTCTTTTTCATATTGAGAACGGCATCGCTTATATCACGTTGAACAGGCCCGATAAACTCAACGCTTTCAACCGTGAGATGGCATTGCTTTTACAGGCCCGTCTCGATGAAGCCGCATCGCTGCATGAAGTGCGTTGTGTGTATCTCACAGGAGCCGGCAAAGGATTCTGCGCGGGACAGGATCTCGCCGAAGTGGCAGACCCCGAGGGTCCCGGCATGCAAAAGATCTTAAGCGAACATTACAACCCCATCATCACCCGTATATGTCACATGCCCAAACCGGTGGTGGCCGCAGTGAATGGCATAGCAGCAGGCGCGGGCGCTAATATGGCATTGGCCTGCGATGTAGTGGTGGCGGCACGCTCTGCTTCTTTTATACAGGCTTTCTCTAAAATAGGATTGATACCCGATAGCGGCGGCACTTATCTCCTGCCCCGTTTGGTTGGCTGGCAGAAAGCGAGTGCATTGATGATGCTGGGTGAAAAACTGCCGGCAGACGAAGCCGAAAAAATAGGCATGCTCTATAAAGTGATAGATGATGCAGATTTTGCAGCAGAGACTAAAAAAATGGCGGCCACACTGGCCCAATTACCCACCAGGGCATTGGCATATATCAAACATGCCCTCAATTTATCGGCCACCAACCACCTCGAAGCGCAACTACAGCTCGAAGATGAATACCAGCAAAAAGCCGCTGCTACCAACGATTTCAAAGAAGGAGTGAAATCTTTCCTCGAAAAAAGAGTTCCCGCTTTTAAAGGATATTGATATGAACGAAAAGGATGTATTAGCCCGCCAGGCTGTAGACTATATGATGCAGAAAGATTATTTCAGCCAGTGGATGGGTGTTACCGTTTTAGCAGTGAAAGAAGGTTACAGCAAAATACAAATGACATTGCGTAAAGAAATGATGAATGGATTTGGCATCGCGCATGGCGGTGTTACATTCGCATTGGCCGACAGTGCATTTGCCTTCGCTTGTAACAGCGATGCCAAAGTTACCGTGGCATTGGATGTTTCCATCTCTTTCCCCAAACCCGGACTGGAAGGCGATATATTAACCGCAGAAGCCAAAAAGATCAACCAAACCAATCGCACCGGTTTGTACCTGATAGAAGTAACCAACCAGCGAAATGAATTAGTAGCGTTGTTCAAAGGCACCTGTTATAAAACAGAAAAAGACCTGATCAAATAAAAGGGACCGCATAAAAATGCAGTCCCGCTCTTCTCGATTGCTTGTACGATAACCTGTCATTATCGAGGTCATGGACGGATTTGAACCGCCGTATAAGGTTTTGCAGACCTGTGCCTCACCGCTCGGCCACATGACCAAAATGATTCTTTGATCGCTGTAATACATTCAGTAAATGAAAGAATAAAATCAATAGCCCTTTCAGCAACAACATCGTCCGGAACGGACATGACCAATTATAATATTATTCCATTTCATAGAGCAATATTAAAGCGAAAATATTAATCTACCAAATTAGTAGACTATTATTTTTCGTAGTGCTGCTAATACTTCTGCAGCACTACGAAAATGTTATCTGAATGACTTACTCAATTACCACCATATCCCAGTATTTCAACTGCGGCAATGTAACCTTAATGGTATTGCCATTCTGTGTAAATGAAAGCTGTTGCGGAACTCCGTGGTTATCATCCGGACTGGCAACCCATACTTTATGTACCGGGCCATCATAGCTCACTTCAATATCTGCGCCGGTAATATTTACAGGGGTTGTTTGATTACCATCCGTATCGCGCCAGCTGAAATGTGCAGCATTGGCAAAATTGATGAAATGCAATACCTGCGCAGCTCCTATCTTCTTTCCCTGAACAGCTACTTTACCGGTTTGCAGCGGCCATGCGCCAACGTTCATTTTGGCATTGGTGCATGTTACAGGAACCGTATTGAAACTACCACCATCACGAAGCAGGTTTTCATACGCAACCAGGAAGTCGTAATACGCCGTCATGGCATTGCTCAATTCGGCGCTCATCTTTAAATTATTATTCGGGAAATATTCTTTACAGAGCATGTGCTCCCCCAATTCAAGATGAGATCCCCCGAACGAAAAGATGACTGCATTGGTAAGCAACACGCCCGGCGTATTAAAATAACCTCCTTTATCTGCCAGCCTATAATCCATATATGCTGTCAGCACCGTTCTTTTTCCATTATTCGCCCAGCTATCGTTGTCTTGTATGATCCGTGCGAGATCGGCATAGTTTTCATTGGGATTCCATACTTCCGTATACAGGAAATCAACAGGCGATGGTGCAATACCCTGCTGCTGTCCAAATTGATTAACAGCATTCATCACCAACTTTTTAGCAGGTGCCGCCGATTTCATGGCAGTTAAAAACGAACCGTAACCTGTTGCAAGATCTGCAATAGTTCCATTGTATGTATAATTCTTACCCAAATCGCCCAACTGGTCTACATGAAACCCGTCGAAGTCATACACGGAATACACATCATTGTTCTTCGCCGCAAGATAATTTTGCCAGCTGTTGTTAGAAGGATCCAGCAGCCATATATTACTTTTAAACAAGGGCGCCGGCAAATTGAGAGCGGCTTTCGAAGCATGAGCAGCATCGGTATACAGGTACCACTGATCAGATACCCCTGCCGCCGCAGCATCGTTCAATGCACCATAACAAAGATTGTAGAACATGGCTTTCATGCTATAACCATGCGCCAGTGAAATATACTTTTGAACAGTGCTTTTATACGTATCCCTGTTGGCAATATCTTTCCATTGGTCGGCGGGATTGGATACCGTACCAGCCAGCGGTAAATGATGCTCGTAATGCCAATCATAAAACTGTATACCATTAATATGATATCTGTTGAGGTTAGTCATAACAGACAGCATACTATCATTACTCAGTTTACCGTACGACGAAAGGAATCCGTACCGGGGAAATTTCGTCCAGTCACTACTCACATCAACAGCAATGCTGGCAATGGTTTTATTAACCCCGTTCTCCTTGTCAAACACTTCCACCAGATATCCCGAAAAATCTGCAGATGGCGCTTGCCAACTCCAGGAATTACCAGTCAGCGGCTCTTCAGAGAGCACAGTGTTCAAATGCCTGTAACGCACAAAGCTGCCGGCCGGAACCGTATTGATGGTAAGCATCACTTTATCTCCGGGATGGTAACTCGCTTTATCGCTTGTAAGCGTATAAGTGGTCATTCCCGGCGTAACAGGGTTGGCATACGCTTCATCATCCTTCTTACAGGAAGTGAGTATCACAAATATGATAGAGAGAATGAATAATCGATTCATTGTTTTTTGTTTATTCGAATTAAATACTAACGATCATCATTGCTATAGCTTCTGTATCTGGATCGTTTCATGCAACTGGTCCAATGTGACCTTGTAATTTCCGGGAACAGTGATCTGCCATTTATTATCCGGGTTACCCGAAGGAATGAATTTGGCAAGCGTGCTGCTGATCGGTTGGTGATTCACCATAGGCATAAAATAATCGCAGCCCCAGTTTCCTGTTGTGGTAGGTATTTTAAACTCTCCTGCCGTCATAGCTCCCTGCCAGGTAAAGAGGTAGGGATTTGTGGGGTCGGCAGTCATGGGCGCCGGGCTGTTAATATTCCAACCAACCGGCGTGGCATCACCCACCAGCCACAATTGTTTATACGGCGTAAATGGTTGGATGTTGATCTTCATGTTCAGCAGGTCCAGCTTGATCTTATAAGGCCCTGCTGTTGTGATCTGCCATTTGTTATCCGGACTACCGCCTCGTACCAGTTGCACATCTGTTGCCGATAAAGCCGGATGGTTTGCCAAAGGCATATAATAATCGGTACCCCAGTTTCCTGTTGCAGTAGGTATCTTGAATTCTCCCGCATTCAACAGTTCATTGTAATTGAACACAAACATATTACCACTGTCAACACGCATTTCATTGGGTGCACTGATGTTCCAGCCATTGGGCGTTGCATCTCCAACGATCCACAAGCGGCTATAAGGTGGAGTCGTGGGTTGTACAGGCTGATTGATCACAATTTTCATACTCAACAGGTTCACCTTAAGTGTATAGATACCGTTAGCAGAAATATGGAATTTATCATCGGCCTGCCCGAAATCGGTTCTGTAAAACAGTGAATCTGCTGCTGTAGCGCTTTTATTATAAGTGGGTATCCACTGACCAAGTGTAGTCAGGAATTTGAAATCACCTATGTTCAGTTGTCCCGTCCATGTAAATCCTCCCGGCTCCGTTGCAATAGCTGTTAAAGCAACGGCTTTCGTATTATCCCAGCCATTGGGCGCCGCATCGCCTATCAGGTACAATGTTTTGGTAACCGGTTGATAAGTGGTAACACTGATTACAGCAACAGGAGATATGTCTGCACTTATACCGGCTACCTGTGTCTGTGCTATTATTCTCGTTTCCAGCATAAACACCGTGCCGGGTGTTGCATTGAAATGATTCCTGAGTGAATCATTTAATGTCCTAACCGAGAATTTGTTGGAATAAACGGCCAGACCCATATCCAGGCTGATGGGGTTCGCGAAATTCGTGCCTTGCTTTGCCAGCTGAAGCGTGTACCGGATAGATGCATTGGTTCCTTTGTTGCTGCCCGATGTCCAGTTCAATATCAACGCATCATTATCCCTGTTCTTTTCCTGCAGTACGATTGTATTTACTGAAGCCGATAAGGCCAATACAGTATTGCCTTTATTCAATTCGGCGTAATTTTCTTTCTTGCAACCGCACATGACCATTACCATGACCAAAACGGTCATTATATATTGAGCGTATTTCATGATTTTACTTTTTAGGTTGGTTATCAGTATCCCGCATTCTGTGTGAGATTGGGATTGGTATCGATCTCTTTTTGCGGAATCGGTAACAATAAATGTTTGGGAGCAAAATTGGTTTTACCAATGCTTTTCAGGAATGAAGCCGCATATTGCCCATTGTCGTAACGAATGAGATCAAACCAGCGCTGTCCTTCAAATGCCAGCTCTATCCTTCTTTCCTTTCGGATCTTTTCTCTCAGGTCAGCCTGGTTCAATCCACTCAAAGCCGGCAGCCCGGCCCGCTGTCTCACTTTGTTCAAGGGTACCAGCGCATCGGAAAGATTATTGAGTTCACAGGATGCTTCCGCTTCCATCAGCAGAACATCACTGTAACGCAATACCGGCCAATTGGCTGGATTGGTATCATAATCGGGCGACACCGATTTTGGAACCAGGAATTTGCGCAGGTTATACCCTGTTACAGAATAAGACGACTGATATTGTTTGTTGTCAAAAGAGGGGCCGCCAACATACAGCAATGTTTTATCCTTACGGTTATCGTTGGCTTCATATTGGTTCACAAATTCGGTGGTGGGTTGATCCCAACCGTATCCCCCGGCAACGAAATCGGCATTACGCGGTCCGGTGAAGGTACTTACCCAACTGGCCTGGTTCTCATTACTCCAGAAACTGTAACTGGTTTTGCCAAAGTATTGCACTTCAAAAATGCTCTCACTCGAATTCTTGGTAGCCGGGTTGAAATTATCCGAATAGTTGGTGTTGAGTGTATAACCAAGTCCGGTCACTTGCCTGCACAGGTTCACCGTTTCGGTATATTTCCCCAACGTGAGATTTACCTTGGCCAGCATGCCCATAGCAGCGCCTTTACTGGCTCGTCCCATATCTGCGCCATTATAAGCAGACCGGTCCGGTAACAGGTTAATTGCCTGTTGCAGGTCTTTGATGATGAGATCATACACCTGTGCTTTGGGTGTCCTGGAAGGGCGCAGGTTGTCTTCCGGTGTTTGAGGCTCTGTTATCAACGGCACATCGCCAAATAACCGTACCAGTATAAAATAATAATGCGACCGGAGAAAATATGCTTCACCCAGGATACGATTCTTAAGATTCTGGTTGATATTCATAGCCGGTACGTTCTTCAGTACCAGGTTGCACCGAAGGATACCGGGAGCAGGCCCACGCCAGATGTCCAGCGCAGCTGCGTTATCGGTAGAAGTTACAAAATTGGCAATATCCTGTGTTTCTATTCCATCGGTTCCGCCGCCTGCACCTACAATGCTGTTACCGGCCCAAATATCACTGGTCCATATCCGGAGGTTATACAGTTTGGGCCATTGCAATGGCTGATAAGCGCCATTGATGGCGGCAATGGCATCCGATTCTGTTTTGAAAAAGTTGGCAGTATTAATACTGTCCAGAGGAGCTTTGTCTAAATATTTTTTGCAACTGCTGATACCGGTAACCAGTATAACAGCAGCTATATATTGTAAGGTTCGCATGGTAATCATTTTAATCAATTAAAAGATCAGGTTAATCCCTGCACTCAGGGTCCTCGTTACGGGATACACATTCAGGTCTATCCCGTTAACAGGCACTTCCGGATCGAAGCCTTTGTATTTTGTGAATGTTACCAGGTTTTGTGCCGATAGATAAATCCTCGCTGTTTGCATCTTCACCTTTTGTATCAGGCGTTTGGGCAAAGTATATCCGATCGTTACATTCTTTATTTTGATGTAACTGCCATCTTCCACAAAACGGTCAGACACCCTTGTATTTTTATTGGGATCATTGAAAATGGCACGAGGCATCGTATTGCTGCTACCAGCACCAGTCCAGCGATTCAGTACAGCTATCGTTTGGTTCTGTGCCACAGCCATGCCCTCCTGGTAAATCCTGTTGGCATTGAAAATCGCATTGCCCTCCACACCCTGCATAAAAATACCCAGGTCGAAATGCTTCCATGTAAAACTGTTGTTCATGGCAAAAATGAAACGTGGGTTGGGGTTGCCGATATAGGTACGGTCATTGTCATCGATCTTACCATCGTTGTTCAGATCGCGAAACCTGATATCGCCTGGCGATGTACGGTTGAAAGGATCGCTTCCCGGAACCTGCACGGCATAGTCACCCACTTCTTTCTGGGTTTGGAAAATTCCATTGGTTACAAAACCATAAAAAGAATTCACCGGCAGGCCATTTTTCTGGATGGAAAGATTCTGGTTAAGACCAATGCTTCCGGTATAAAGAGGGGTGCTGTCGTTAAGACTAACCACCTTATTGCTGTTATATGAGATATTGAAACTGGTGTTCCATTCAATCGCGCCTTTCGTGTTGTGCGTAGTGATATTCAGCTCAATACCTTTGTTCTGCACTTTCCCTGCATTGATGCTGGGTACAATGATATCGGAATATCCCGTTGAAATGGGAACACTCATCGGCACCAGCATGTTGTTGGTATTTTTGATATAAGCATCAGCTGTTACACTGATCCTTCCATCTAACAACAATGCATCTATACCTATATTGCTTTGTTGTACTTCTTCCCAACGAACACCCGGGTTGGGAATTGCCTGGGGCACTACTGCATTAACAGTCTGGCCATTGAAATTGTATTGAATGGTTTGCAGAACAGAAGCAAATGAGTAATTGCCAATATTCTGGTTTCCCGTGATACCATAACCAATACGCACTTTAAGGTCATTAACCCATTTCAGCGGCTTCATGAATTTTTCTTCTGAAATACGCCAGGCCAAAGATCCCGATGGAAACCAACCCCAACGATGATTTTCACCAAAGCGGCTGCTTCCATCCCTGCGAAGGGTAGCAGTAACCAGGTATTTATTATCGTATGTATAATTGGCACGACCAATGAAAGAAAGCAAAGCCCATTCACTCGCGTTACCGCTGATGGTTTGTTGCGATGTTCCATTACTCAGTTGCTGTGTATTATCACTGGCAAAATTTTGTACAGACCCATTCATGTAATCATAGCGGTTGTTCTGCGCACTGCTACCGGCCAATAAAGTAAGGTGATGCCTGGAGGCAAAGTATTTATCATATGTGAGGTAGTTATCCCATAACCAGGTTAGGCTCTTATTGGATTGCTGAAAAAGATAACTGTTAGGTTGCGGAATCGGCTGCCAGTTGTATTTAGGCGACCAGGTACGGTTACCCCAGAACACAGCCTGCACGCCACCGGTAGATTTAAACTTCAGGTCTTTGAACAGTGTTATTTCGGTATAAATATTACCCAGTACATTATAGCCATTCGTGGTATTGTCAACGACGGTGGCCTTACCTATCGGGTTAATGATATCGCCGTACCAGGAAGCTTGTCCAACAGGACCGCTATATGTTCCATCTGCATTATAAATTGGCTGAACCGGCAATGCTGCCATTGTATTGCGTATATCGTAATTACCGTTGTATTTGGCATCATGGTTCAGTGTCAGGTTATTTCCAAACTTAAGCCAGTCGAACACCTTGGACTCGCTGTTGAACTGTACCGTATATCTTTTATAACCGGTATTGTACACAATGCCTTTCTGGTCCAGCATGGTGCCCGATACATAGTAAGTCGACTTAGGCCCGCCTCCTGAATATGCCAGTGAATAACTCTGAATAGGAGCGGTCTGAAACAAAGCGCCTAACCAGTCTGTTCCTTTACCCAAACTTTCCGGGTTAGCATAAGCGGGATTCTGCGGTTGCCCGTTGTTGGCCATCATTTCGTTGTGCAGGCTGGCAAACTGCGATGCATTAAGCATCTTCACTAGATGGTCGGCCTTTTGCTGACCGGCAAACATTTTAAATTCAAGCGCGCTTTTACCAGATATGCCCCTCTTGGTTGTAATGATGACCACACCATTGGCTCCGCGGGAGCCGTAGATGGCCGATGCCGAAGCGTCTTTCAATATTTCAATGCTGGCAATATCATCCGGACTTAAGGTATTCAACGGTATATCGGTAGGCACACCATCGATCACCAGTAAAGGATCACTGTTATTGATGGTACCGGTTCCCCTGATGCGAAACGTTACATTGCTGCCCGGAGCACCCGATGATACAACCTGTACACCGGATGATCTTCCCTGGAGCGCTTCGCCGATATTGGCTACCGGTAACGACTTCAGTTCGTTGGTATTAACAGAAGATACCGCACCGGTAAGGTCTTTCTTTTTTTGCGAGCCGTATCCTACCACCACTATATCGTTCAGTGATTGGGTAGTAGCTTTCAATACAATGTCAACTGCAGAAGCCATGGCAACAGGCTGTTGCGTGCTTTCATATCCAATACTGCTGAAGACAAGAATGGAATTTCTACCGGATACTTTTATAGAGAAAAAGCCTTTTTCATCGGTAATGGTGGTATTGGTATATCCTTTCTCAGTAACAGTTACGCCCGGCAAGGGTTCACCTTTTTCATTGGTCACTGTTCCTGAAACGGTTCGTTCCGCTTTTGAAGTCGCCTTTTCTTCCGTTTTATTGGTTGATTCTTTAGGCGGGTTGTTGATGAGGGGAAAGAGGATGATGCGGTCGTTGATCACCTGGTACCCGATGTTGGAGGGTTTCAGCACTTCATCCAGGAAATCTGCGATCCGTTTATTCCTGGCTGTATACGTAATGACCTTTTCTGCATTGATCATATTGGCGCTGAAGCTGAACTTCACTTTGGTCTGTTGCTCAATGGCTACGATCAGCTTTTTGAGTTGTACGTGTTCAGCGGTGATATTGAACGATTTTTGTAAAACAGTCTGGCTGTTTGCTTCGCTGGCAAAAAGAGTCCCGGCAAATACAATAGACATCACTATCTGTATGGCAGTAAATCTCATGGCAATCAGCATAGAAGCAACAATCCGTTGCTTATTTTTCATAAATTTGTTATGTTTTTGTTCAACAATGTTTTGGGACGAAAACGAGAGCTTGAAAAAAGCTATAGGAGCTGGTTGTGCACCACCACAGCCGGCTCTGCTTTTTTAGCTGTTGCAGCATCGTTGCTGCATTGTATATATCAGGGGGGCAGGTACATTTTCTTTTTATTCATACAGTTTGTTTGAGGGTTTGATAATTAATTACATCCCTTCCCTTTGATCAGAATCTTTGTTCCGTTGATCTCAAAGGAAGAGTTAGTAGTCAGGCAAATGATCTTAAGCTTGGTAAATAAATCGGACACAGAGATATCACCCGTGAAAACACAATTATACAGGTTGGTATTTTCAACCACGATCTCAATACCATACGCTTTCTCCAACTGACTAAAAATATTTTTCAGCTTTTCCTGCTCATATATAAAAGCCGATGGCTGGAGGTTGTTGCTATTTAACGGCTCTTGCTCGTTCGCTGCTATTGGCTGCGGCGCTTCAACCAACGTCACTTCAAAAGCCCGGTTCGTATGTTTATACACTGCACGCTGGTTAGGCGTTACAATAACCCCTTTGGTAGATGAAGCCGATTGTAATAACCGATCATTCTCATATACCTGCACCCTGCCTGTTCTCACCGACACTTCAACATTACCCGTTTCCGTATTGGTATTAACAGTAAAGCTGGTACCCAATACACGGGTAACAATATTATTATAGAAGACCAGGAATGGTTTTTTCGGATTTTTGGCTACTTCAAAAAATGCCTCCCCTTCCAGATAGACTTCTCTTGTAGTTGTATTGAAGCTGACCGGGTAATGCAGGGTACTTTTCGGTCTGAGGAAAACCTTGCTCCCATCATTGAGCAGAATTACTTGTTGTGTATCCGTATTATTTTTCTGAATGAGGTCTGTTCCGGGAATGATCGAAGCAAAATTCCTGTCATGCATTGAATACTTATGGATATAGAACCAATAAGAAGAGACGACCATCAAAATAGCCGAAGCGGCGGCTATCCATTTCCAAAGGGGTATCACCTTTTTGGTCACAGGTAATATGGTTTGGGTATTTTTTTCCGCAGCAAAAATGTTGTGTATGATCTCCTGGGAAATATGGGGAGGAAGATCGGTCTGTTCGTATTCCTGTTGGTTTGCGAGGTCTTGAAGAATGTTCTCTCCTAATTGCTCATCGAAATCGTGTGCAGACAGGTATTCAAACAACTCCTCATGCTCTGCACTGGTAATGTCTCCGGCAACATACCGTTGAAGAAGGTATTGAAAGCGTTCCGCTTTATTCATAGACAAGCAAACGGAGATTTGGCACCCCGGTTACTACATAATACAACTCAACGAAAAGACAGGAGTACAAGGATTGAAAAAAATATTTCACCGTGTTCTTCAAAGAAACGCCTGATATGGGCAAGCGCTCTCGACATATGCGTTTTTACGGTTAAAGGGGAAAGCCCCATCTGTTCCCCAATTTGTATATAGGTAAGTTGCTCAAAACGAGCCAATTGGAAGACTTTTTGTTGTTGTTCAGGTAATTCACGGATTGCCTGTTGCAGCAGTTCATTATAAAACGCATCCTGCATCTTATCGGCGGTATTGTCTGTTACAGTGGCCGCCACCAGCTTGAAACCAGCCAGCGCTTTCCATTCCCTGGCAATTTTTTTCAGCCTGTTGATGATGTTGTTTTTGGCAACAGTAAACAACCATGCTTCTATTCCTTTTTCTTCATTAATAGTGGCCCTTTTAAACCATAGTTTCAGGAAAACATCCTGCACCACTTCCTGTGCAAGCAATGGCGATTTAAGATAGCGAATGGCCGTTTGGTAAATATGGGCACGATAGCGGTCATACAATACCTGGAAAGCATATTCGCTTCCCCCAGCAAGTAATGACAGTAATTTGGCTTCTTCGTATATGTACCCGTCTTCGTGCAATCGTATTGGTTTAACAACATTGAAATTAACGGATTTTCACAAAAAACTAAATCAATGCCTCGGGTAATAAGTAATTTTATAGATGATCTATGCATTCCAACAACATATTCCCATCGTACATGAATCCGCTTTTGTACATCCGCAGGCTGCCGTAACCGGCCATGTGATCATCGGCAGAGATGTTTACATTGGTCCCGGTGCTGCCATCCGCGGCGATTGGGGAAAGATCATCATTGAAGATGGATGCAATGTGCAGGAAAACTGCACCATTCACCTATTTCCCGGCGTAACCGTATTACTGAAAGAAAACGCACACATTGGTCACGGTGCAGTGATACACGGCGCCACCATCGGCCGCAACTGCCTGATCGGTATGAACAGCGTGCTCATGGACAATGTAATATTGGGCGATGAATGCATTGTGGGTGCGCTGAGTTTTATCAAAGCCGATGAACAGTTTGAGAACAGGAGCCTCATCGTGGGCAATCCCGCTAAAAGGATCAAAGCGGTGAGCGATGAAATGATGCAATGGAAAACAGAAGGCACGCAACTTTACCAATCCCTCCCTGAAACCATGCGCCAGCACTGGCATCCGGTAGAACCACTCAGACATATTCCTGACACAGCAACGGAAGAACAGCTTGCCGGTCTGTATAAAACCTGGAACCAGACACGGAACCCATAACATTATTGTACCTTCGCGCCATTATTCAGCATGGTTTCAACCGCTAAGCAGTGTCCGACAAGAACAATTTCATAGACTATATCCGCATTTTTGCCCGTAGCGGCCACGGTGGCGCCGGTGCAAAACATTTCATGCGTAATAAATTAACTGCCAAGGGTGGTCCGGATGGCGGCGACGGCGGCCGCGGCGGTCATATCATCCTCAAAGGCAATGCCCAATTATGGACTTTGCTGCACCTCCGCTATTTTAAAAATGTGCTGGCCGAGAACGGCGAGAACGGCAGCAAAAACAATTGCACCGGCCGTGATGGAAAAGACATTATCATAGAAGTACCCCTTGGCACAGTAGCGAGGAATGAAGAAACCGATGAAATAGAAGCTGAAATACTGGAAGACGGACAGGAAATTATATGGATGAAAGGCGGCCGCGGCGGACTGGGCAACAGCAATTTCGCTACACCCACCAACCAGGCACCCGATCATGCACAGCCCGGTGAACCCGGCGTGGAAGGATGGAAAAACCTGGAGCTCAAAGTATTGGCCGATGTGGGATTGGTAGGGTTTCCCAACGCGGGCAAATCTACCCTTCTCTCCGTAATTACAGCGGCCAAACCCAAAATAGCCAATTATGCATTCACCACGCTCATTCCTCAATTGGGCATGGTGGAATACCGCGACTCCAAATCATTCTGCGTAGCCGATCTCCCGGGCATCATTGAAGGCGCTGCCGAAGGCAAAGGACTGGGACATCGTTTCCTGCGGCATATTGAACGTAACTCCATCCTGCTGTTTCTCATACCGGCCGATAGCGCCGATCACCGCAAAGAGTTCAACATTTTACGCAATGAATTGGAAGAATACAATCCCGATATGCTGCAGAAAGATTTCGTTATTGCCGTAAGCAAAAGCGATATGCTCGATGATGAACTGAAAGACGCCATTAAAAAAGAACTACCTGCCGGCATACCCAGTCTTTTTATTTCATCTGTTACGAATACAGGACTGAATGAACTGAAAGACCTGCTTTGGGAGACACTGAATAAGCCTGCAGCCTAGTTTTTACAATTTTCTAACCTTCTTTTTGCATTTTTTTTCAAATCAGGGGTTACCTTTGTGCCGTTCTGGTATTAATCAGTGTAGCTACACGCTGATACTTCGATCGAAATGGTTCTCATTTCCCGCTTGACCCCTTCGATTTCTCTTACGCCTACGAATCATCTGTCTTTGCCTTACGTGCACGAGTAACGAGTATGTTTATTGCTTGCCTGGAGATCATTTGCCTGCGAAATTCATTTTAAAACTTTTAAAAAGAAAAATTTATGAAAACGCAAACAACCATTGCAAAAACAATCGTTCTGGGTAGTATTTTATCTGTAGCTGTACTTTCCTCTACTACAGCTCATGCAACCAACGGAACTGCCAGTCCTAAACATGTAGATTCAGTAGCTAACACCATCGTTAAGCCTGAAATCAAATACATCGGCGTTGACAACGACCAACTCCTGTCATTCACTGTTAAATACAGCAACCAGACTGGCCGCAAATTCAACCTTACTGTACTGGACGAAAACGGAGACAACCTCTATAGCGCAACTTACAATGACAAAAACTTCGTGAAGTCATTTAAACTGCCTGCTTTCAGCGTGAACAACCTCACTTTCCTGATCCAGGATGCTAAGGAAAGCTACAGGGAAGTATTCAACATCGACGTTAACACACGCGAGATCACCGATGTAGTAGTTCGCAAGAACTAATTCACAGGTACACAAGATATATTGGTTGAGAGAATCAAGAAAAAAGCCATCGGCATTATGCGATGGCTTTTCTTATATCGCTATTATAATCATCTCATTATTTACCTTCCCTATTGCCCTGCATTAACAGGAACTGGTAGATTTTCCATATAAGCAACTCCAAATTGATTTTCCACAATCTTGATTGAATTAGTGCTAGCGAAGGTATGCATAAAAGCGTGATGGACAGTTAGGATTAAATCTTGAAGCGTATCATCTGTCTCCATATCTATGATTTTTAACCCAACTGTTTTACATTTTTGTTTAGAGATATGTCTAGCATGAGATTTATTTCGGGAATGATCTCCAAATTCTTTCAATACCTTGTTTATAATTACACCTGATTTACCTTTTAACATATTAGATGTAAGCCACTCTTTAACCATCTTTTTTGACCAATCAATCGCTTGTTTACAAGCGGTCAAGAAAGTAGGATGGTATTTTCCTATTATCACCTGCCATAATGAAGCTGAACTAGGATTTGCTTTCACATCGCTTAAAGCTTGCTTAAATTCATCTAGTACAGCCTGACAAGCGATTCCCCCCATTTGTGGATCGATCGGGCCAAGGTTTGATTGCTTTCCTAACATTATCTCTCTACACGACAATGCAATCATTGTTCCAGCAGACATTGATATTTGAGGAATTATTGCTCTAATATTGTTTCCAAACATTGCCTTTAAATAATCTACAATACTTTCTGTTGCGGCCAAATCGCCTCCTGGCGTATGAAGTATCAAATCCAACCCTTTATCTCTATCCATTTTATGGATATTGACCATAAAAGCATTCTTATCCTTATCATTTATACTGGTATCTGGATATCCGGGCCTTTGCAACCATCCTGAATAATATGCAATTACATTCCTCCCAGTATGTTTTTCAATACTAGCAAGATACTTACGACGAACCGTATCTAATGGATTGGTTGCAGGATCTTTTTTATGAGCCTCTTGAATTTCTTGTAGTACTTCTTTCCAATTAGGCATTTAGACAGGTGTTATTCGTCAAATATGAATCCGAAGATGTAGCCCCAGAATTAACATTGTTAAATAAAGAAAATAATTCAAAAGTTTCTCCATGTTGCCAGTCTACACGCTTTGCTTCGGTATTCAGACTGAATTTTCTGTTACCCGTTCTCATGATATTCAAATATTCCTTTTCGATCTCAACCTGTTGTTGATTTGGAATTTTCTTTTCATTCATAACTAAGGTGGTTTTCTCAAATTTAGCAAGTGTTCTTTAAATACCAAATATCAAGGCACCCAAAGTACATAAATAATCGGATATAGCGAATAGTTCCATATTTTCATCTATCCCACTGCTTCCGACTGCATGCTCCTCGATGCCTTCTTCCTGTCTTCTTCGTTCAATATCGTCTTACGCATACGGATAGATTTGGGGGTTACCTCAATACACTCATCCTGCTGTATGTATTCCATACACTCTTCCAAAGTAAACTGCAATTTTGGAGTAATGCGTACACTATCATCACTACCGCTTGCACGGTGGTTGGTGAGTTTCTTGGCTTCCACAGCGTTCACGTTCAGGTCACCGGGTTTGATATGTTCAGCGATGATCTGTCCTGCATATACTTCTTCTCCCGGATCGATGAAGAAACTACCACGATCCTGAAGTTTGTCGATAGAATAAGCTGTAGTAGTTCCCTGGAATTTGGAGATCAGTACGCCGTTGTTACGTCCGGGGATGGGCCCTTTCCAGGGTTTGTATTCAATAAAGCGATGCGCCATCACGGCTTCACCTGCTGTATTGGTAAGCATTTGTGAACGCAGTCCGATCAAGCCCCTTGAAGGGATTTCGAATTCCAGGTGCTGCATCTCTCCCTTACTTTCCATCACCTGCATCTCCCCTTTGCGTTGTGTTACCAGGTCAATCACTTTGCCACTGAATTCAGCAGGCACGTCTACCACCAGGTTCTCATAAGGTTCGTTCTTTTTGCCGTCGATGGTTTTCACCAGCACCTGCGGGTTGCCCACAGTCAGTTCATATCCTTCGCGGCGCATGGTTTCTACCAGTACACCCAGGTGAAGAATACCCCTTCCGTATACCAGGAAACTATCGGCGCTATCCGTATCTTCTACACGCAGTGCCAGGTTCTTTTCAGTTTCTTTCATCAAACGGTCGCGCAGGTGACGCGAGGTAACGAACTTACCATCCTTACCAAAGAAAGGCGAGTTGTTGATGCTGAAAGTCATGCTCATGGTAGGCTCATCCACGCTGATAATGGGCAATGCTTCAGGATTCTCTGCATCGGCAATGGTATCACCGATGTTGAAATCTTCCAATCCCACTACCGCACAAAGATCACCCGACAACACTTCCGTCACCTTACGTTTACCCATTCCTTCAAATACATACAATTCTTTCACGCGGCTTTTCTTAACAGAACCATCGGCCTGTACCAGCGCGATCAGCTGGTTTTCCTTGATGCTGCCGCGGGTTACTTTACCCACTGCAATACGACCCAGGAAAGAAGAATAATCGAGTGAAGTGATCTGCAACTGCAAAGTGCCTTCCGATACTTTGGGAGCAGGTACATATTTGAGAATACCATCCATCAGCGGAAGGATATTATCTGTAGGCGTTAAACTGTCGTTGAACCAGCCGTTCTTGCCACTTCCATAATAAGTGGGGAAGTTGAGCTGCTCTTCGGTAGCGTCGAGGTTGAAGAACAATTCGAATACCGCGTCATGTACTTCATCGGGACGGCAATTGGCCTTGTCCACTTTATTGATCACCACAATCGGGTGCAGGTTCAGCTGCAGGGCTTTCTGCAATACAAAACGGGTCTGGGGCATGGGACCTTCAAAAGCATCCACCAGCAGTATCACACCGTCGGCCATTTTGAGTACCCTTTCTACTTCTCCGCCGAAATCGCTGTGGCCCGGCGTATCTATCACATTGATCTTGATACCGTTATAAGTAACCGCGGCGTTCTTACTGAAGATGGTGATACCCCTTTCTCTCTCGAGGTCGTTGTTATCCATGATCAGTTCACCAGTTTCCTGGTTGTCGCGGAATACCTTGGTGGCATGCAAGATCCGATCCACCAATGTTGTTTTGCCATGGTCTACGTGTGCGATGATGGCAATGTTTCTTATTTCCATGTAAAAATTTGAAGCTGCAAAGGTACGATTTTACGCGCGCAGGGCAAAATATCAGCTATCTTCCTTAGTTTTAAGTAAATCCCCTGCTATGCGTTCCTTCTCGCGAATATTGCTGATAATCGCCATACTATCTATTATCTTTTTGTTAGGTCCGCGTCCTTCAAAGCCTGTTTATAATAAAGACCTGCCTGCTGTTCCGGCCATCGCAGCAGGACTGGAACAATATGTAACCCATATAGAAGCTGCACACAAAGTCAAACCCGATAACGAGGCACGTATTGTTTGGGCCAATGATTCCCTCAAACAAAAAACACCCTATGCCATCGTGTACCTGCATGGTTTCAGCGCCAGCCAGGCAGAGGGTAATCCGCTTCATCGCGATATCGCCAGGGAATTCGGCTGTAACTTATATCTCTCGAGGCTCGCAGGTCATGGTATCGATACCAGCGACGCATTGGTTCACATGACGGCCGATGATCTCTGGGAAACCGCCAAACAGGCTTATAGCATTGGTAAACAATTGGGTGACAAGGTAATATTGATGGGCACTTCCACAGGCGGCACCCTGGCCTTGCAGCTGGCAGCCGCTTATCCGGATATAGCCGGACTCATCCTCCTTTCACCCAATATTGCCATCAACGACCCCAATGCCTGGATGCTCAATGATCATTGGGGATTGCAGATAGCGCGGCTGGTGAAAAAGTCCGATTACAACGTCATTACCGGTAAAGAC
Source organism: Hydrobacter penzbergensis (assembly GCF_900106985.1). NCBI lineage: Bacteria > Pseudomonadati > Bacteroidota > Chitinophagia > Chitinophagales > Chitinophagaceae > Hydrobacter > Hydrobacter penzbergensis. Next base: position 92,060 of record NZ_FNNO01000016.1, read on the forward strand.
AGTACCTACAAACAATACTGGTACACCCAATACCGGCTCGAAGCCCTCACACAGCTGGAAGAGTTGCTGGAGACCACCATGAATACCGAAGCTTTCTCCAGAGTAAAGCAGCCGGTGCTGATGCTCTATTATTATAGAGACGAACAGCACCAGGATCCCGTGGTGAAAGTAGCGGCCATGAAGGATATGTTTGAACAACTGGGCACTTTACAGGCACAGAAAAAAATGGAAGCTATTCCCAACGCAGGCGCGCATGTGTTAGGCTCAATTATTGTTTCCAAAGATATTCCGGCTGTGGAAGCAGCCACAACCAACTTCATGCAGGATGTGCTGATGCTGAAACCGGTAACCACTCTACATCATTAACACCATTTTAGGGCATTAACACTGAATAATGTTTAACGCGTTGTGCTATTGAAAAATATTTGATAATCAATGAAGCAAAAAATGTTGTGTCGTTGTCTAGGTAAGTGACCAAACCAACCAAAACAC
>NZ_FNNO01000021.1:0-53274 GCF_900106985.1 Hydrobacter penzbergensis
GTGGGTACACTGGGTAATCTGACAGCGACGAAAGCGACGATCACTACGGCCAATATCACGAACTTAAGCGGAGTGGGTACATTGACAGCCACCAATATCAGCGGTACACTAACGACAGCTGCTCAACCGAACATTACCAGTGTGGGAACACTGGGTAATCTGACAGCGACGAATGCCACGATCACTACCGCCAATATCACGAACTTAAGCGGAGTGGGTACATTGACAGCAACAAACATTAGCGGTACACTAACGACAGCTGCTCAACCGAACATTACCAGTGTGGGTACACTGGGTAATCTGACAGCGACGAAAGCGAGCATTACGAACCTGAGTGGATTAAGTACATTGACAGCCACCAATATCAGCGGTACATTGACCACAGCCGCTCAACCGAACATCACCAGTGTGGGTACACTGGGTAATCTGACAGCGACGAAAGCGACGATCACTACGGCCAATATCACGAACTTAAGCGGAGTGGGTACATTGACAGCCACCAACATCAGTGGTACATTGACTACAGCTGCTCAACCCAATATTACCAGTGTAGGTACACTGGGTAATCTGACAGCGACCAATGCGACGATCACTACGGCCAATATCACGAACTTAAGCGGAGTGGGTACATTGACAGCAACAAACATTAGTGGTACATTGACTACAGCTGCCCAACCGAACATCACCAGTGTGGGTACCTTGGGTAATCTGACGGCGACCAATGCAAGTATCACGAACCTGAGTGGATTAAATACGCTTACTGCAACGAATATAAGTGGTACATTGACTACAGCCGCTCAACCCAATATTACCAGTGTAGGAACACTGGGTAATCTGACAGCAACCAATGCGACGATTACTACGGCCAATATCACGAACTTAAGTGGAGTGGGTACATTGACAGCCACCAATATCAGTGGTACATTGACCACAGCCGCTCAACCGAACATCACCAGTGTGGGTACCTTGGGTAATCTGACAGCGACCAATGCGAGCATTACGAACCTGAGTGGATTAAATACATTGACAGCCACCAACATCAGTGGTACATTGACTACAGCTGCTCAACCCAATATCACCAGTGTGGGTACACTGGGTAATCTGACAGCGACGAAAGCGACGATCACTACGGCCAATATCACGAACTTAAGCGGAGTGGGTACATTGACAGCCACCAATATCAGTGGTACACTGACCACAGCCGCCCAACCGAACATCACCAGTGTGGGAACACTGGGTAATCTGACAGCGACCAATGCAAGTATCACGAACCTGAGTGGATTAAATACATTGACAGCTACCAACATCAGTGGTACATTGACCACAGCCGCTCAACCCAATATTACCAGTGTGGGTACCTTGGGTAATCTGACAGCGACGAATGCGACGATCACTACGGCCAATATCACGAACTTAAGCGGGGTGGGTACATTGACAGCCACCAACATCAGTGGTACATTGACTACAGCCGCTCAACCGAGCATCACCAGTGTGGGAATACTGGGTAATCTGACAGCGACGAACGCAAGCATTACGAATCTGAGTGGATTAAATACGTTAACAGCAACAAACATTAGTGGTACATTGATTACAGCCGCTCAGCCCAATATCACCAGTGTGGGAACACTGGGTAATCTGACAGCGACGAATGCGAGCATTACGAATCTGAGCGGATTAAATACATTGACAGCCACCAACATCAGTGGTACATTGACTACAGCTGCTCAACCGAACATTACCAGTGTAGGTACACTGGGTAATCTGACAGCAACCAATGCGACGATTACTACTGCCAATATCACGAACCTAAGTGGATTAAATACGCTTACTGCAACAAATATCAGTGGTACATTGACTACAGCCGCTCAACCCAATATTACCAGTGTGGGTACCTTGGGTAATCTAACAGCGACGAATGCGAGCATTACGAATCTGAGTGGATTAAATACGTTAACAGCAACGAACATCAGTGGTACACTGACTACAGTTGCTCAGCCCAATATCACCAGTGTAGGTACACTGGGTAATCTGACAGCGACGAATGCAAGTATCACGAACCTGAGCGGATTAAATACGTTAACAGCAACAAACATTAGTGGTACACTAACGACAGCTGCTCAGCCCAATATCACCAGTGTGGGTACCTTGGGTAATCTGACAGCGACGAATGCCACGATCACTACGGCCAATATCACGAACTTAAGCGGAGTGGGTACATTGACAGCCACCAACATCAGTGGTACATTGACTACAGCTGCTCAGCCCAATATCACCAGTGTGGGAACACTGGGTAATCTGACAGCGACGAATGCCACGATCACTACTGCCAATATCACGAACTTAAGTGGAGTGGGTACGTTAACAGCCACCAATATCAGTGGTACATTGACTACAGCTGCTCAACCGAATATCACCAGTGTGGGAACACTGGGTAATCTGACAGCGACGAACGCAAGCATCACAAACCTGAGTGGTCTGAGCACCCTTACAGCAACAAACATTAGTGGTACACTAACGACAGCCGCCCAACCGAATATTACCAGTGTAGGTACACTGGGTAATCTGACAGCGACGAATGCCACGATCACTACTGCCAATATCACGAACTTAAGTGGAGTGGGTACGTTAACAGCTACCAATATCAGTGGTACACTGACTACAGCTGCTCAACCGAACATCACCAGTGTGGGAATACTGGATAATCTGACAGCGACGAATGCGACGATCACTACGGCCAATATCACGAACTTAAGTGGAGTGGGTACATTGACAGCAACGAATATTAGTGGTACACTGACGACAGCTGCCCAACCGAATATTACCAGTGTGGGTACCTTGGGTAATCTGACAGCGACGAATGCGATCATTACGAATCTGAGTGGATTAAATACGTTGACAGCAACAAACATCAGTGGTACACTGACCACAGCTGCTCAGCCCAACATCACCAGTGTGGGTACACTGGGTAATCTGACAGCGACGAATGCCACGATTACTACCGCCAATATCACGAACTTAAGCGGAGTGGGTACATTGACAGCTACCAATATCAGCGGTACATTGACCACAGCTACTCAGCCGAATATCACGAGTGTGGGTACACTGGGTAATTTGACGGCGACCAATGCAAGTATCACGAACTTAAGCGGGGTGGGTACATTGACAGCAACAAACATTAGCGGTACACTGACCACAGCAGCTCAGCCGAACATCACGAGTGTAGGTACATTGAATAGTCTTACCGTAACCGGTTCCGCATCAATCGGAACAGCTACAGGTGCCAACTCCATTATGATGGCAGTGGGTACGGGTAATTATTCACTCGATGGTGTGACTTCTTCAATATATACAATGGGAGCTTCAACCACAACAGGAACCATTACAATAGGAGGTACTGCACAAACGGGAGCAATTACATTAGGCTCTTCGTCTGGAAGCCAGACACTGAACCTGGGCACTGGAGGTGGGGCTTCTACTGTGAATATTGCCAATGGCACGAATGGCAATACGATTTCCATAGGGAATGGTGCCAATACAGTTGCTCAAACCATCAATATCGGAGCAGGCGCGAGTGCCGCTAATAACACTATTAATATCGGCTCGGGAGTGAATACTGCCGGAGCAATGGCTGTTACGATTGGCAGCAATACCAACCTGGTCAACACAACCATTATTCAGGGCGGTAATGGAACAGGAGCTATCACATTGACTCCCCAAACTACTGGCACTATTGTAATCGGTGCATCTGCCGGAACGGGCGCCATTACAGTGGGATCTTCCTCCGCTGCGCAAACGATCAATATTGCAGCTGGTACCGGGGCAGCTACCGTGAACATCGCCGGTGGAGGTATATCAGTAGTTAACCAGATCAATATAGGAACAGGCACAGCCACTGTGGCGGGTGGAAATACCATCAATATCGGAACAACAGCCCCCACAGGCTTGGGTACCAATATCATATCAATCGGTGCATCGGGAACAAATAACGGAAATGGCATCCGTTTCGGAAGCAGCCGGATACTCAATGCCGAGTCCATATTGGCAGTTACAGCAATAACTAGCATTACACCTACCGTTACGCAAATCCTGGATGCAGGCATATTTCTTATAACTAGTAATCTTAATGAAACACTTACTATGCCTACTGCACAAGGAGCAACGGGATTGGTGCAGGCTTTGCCTTCTGCGGTTGTCGGGGATGTGTTTAGATTTGTTGTTTCCTATAACGGAACTGGAACCATTACATTGTTACCAGGTACTGGTGTTACTATTGCAAATTCCGCCGGATATCTGGGACCTGTAACCAGAACAGTATATTGTCAGGTTACATCAATTACTGCCGGCTTGGAAACGATCAGTTGTTACTAAGTGCAGGTCTTAATAATTCACAAGATGTAATGTATGTGCTGCCTGCAAATTAAGATGTAAATTGAGTAGTTAAAACGATCAGTTTGATAAAAAAGTTGACGATAACCATGATGGGGCTGCTCTTTTTTCTGAATGGCTTTACACAAAAGCATCCAGGAAAGGAACCAGCTCCATCTGTCAGGATAAAACTGAACTCTGCTTCTGATTCGATGCAATACATATTGGGAGCATTCATAGCACAATGGGTAAATGGCAATGGATTTGTGATCAATAATCCAGCCTTGTTCTCGAAAGGGATGAATGATATGTTTCAAAATCATCCCCGCGCAGTACCAGATTCAATCATCGGTCCTGCTGTTGCTGCTTATCAAAGAACCCTGCAAAAAGAACGGTCTGTTAAACAGGAGCAGCAGTTATTTGCCATCCTGCGCGACAGACCCGGAGTAGGCAAATTACCCAATGGAGTGAGCTATGTGATCCTGAAGGCCGGGAAAGGACCACATCCAGTTGATACAGATTCCATTTTAATACATTTGAATGCCAAACTGCTCAACGGAACAGTAGTGGAAGACACCTATCATGCCCATAAGCCGTTTGCCGCAACAACAACCAGTTTTTTCACGGGTTTGAATGATGCTTTACAAATGATGCGCGAAGGATCCAAATGGCAATTATTCATTCCTGCAATCCTGGCTTATGGCGATAAAGGAACCACCCTCATCCCCCCTAACAGTGCTTTGATTTTGGAAGTGGAACTGTTGGCAGTCAGCAAAAAAGCCACCCTATAAAATGTGGATAAGCCCAACTAACATCGAACTATGGTCGGATAGGAGCCGGATCAGGCATGAATAGCAGACGAATTGGCCCTGGGTAGCGACCAGCCGGGAAATAAGTGACGGGACACTATAATTTAATCGGCACACTATTGTGAAATCACCAGAATGATTACCTTTGCCGCTCGAAAAAATAACTAAACACTTTATGGCTGACTTGAAATTTCAACGCAACTTCGGTATTGCCGCGCACATCGATGCCGGTAAAACCACCACCACAGAGCGTATCCTGCGCTACACCGGTATGATCCACAAGATCGGTGAGGTGCACGATGGCGCCGCTACCACCGACTGGATGGAGCAGGAAAAAGAAAGAGGTATCACCATTACTTCTGCGGCCGTAAGCTGCCAGTGGAACTTCCCCACCGTACTGGGTAAAGCCACTCCAGAAACCAAAAAATATTATTTCAATATCATCGATACTCCGGGCCACGTGGACTTTACCGTAGAGGTAGAGCGTTCCATGCGCGTACTGGACGGTCTGATCGCCCTGTTCTCTGCTGTGGATGGCGTTGAGCCCCAGTCAGAAACCGTGTGGCGCCAGGCCAACCGTTACAAAGTTCCCCGTATTGGTTTCGTAAACAAAATGGACCGTTCCGGTGCCGACTTCCTCAACGTGGTAAAACAGGTGAAGGAAATGCTGGGCGCCAAAGCCGTGCCTTTGCAACTTCCCATCGGTGCTGAAGACGATTTCAAAGGCGTGGTAGACCTGATCAAAATGAAAGGGATCATCTGGCACATGGAAACAGAAGGCATGACTTTCGATGAGATCCCTGTTCCTGCAGATATGATCGAAGAAGCCAATGAATGGAGGCAGAACCTCGTAGAAGCAGTAGCAGAATACGATGAAGGACTGATGGAGAAATTTTTCGAAGACCCCAACAGCATCACCGAAGAGGAAATGCACGAAGCGATCCGTAAAGCAACGATCGACCTGAGCATCGTTCCTATGATGTGCGGTTCTTCTTTCAAAAATAAAGGCGTACAAACAGCGCTGGATGCGGTTTGCCGCTACCTGCCTTCACCTGTAGATATCGAAGATACCGTAGGTACCGACCCCGATACAGGCGAACACATCACCCGTAAAGCCGATCCGAAAGAACCTTTCGCGGCCCTCGCTTTCAAGATCATGACCGATCCTTTCGTAGGACGTCTGGCCTTCTTCCGTTGTTACAGCGGACACCTCGATGCAGGTTCTTATGTATTGAACGTGCGCAGCGGAAAGAAAGAGCGTATCAGCCGTATCATGAAAATGTTTGCTAACAAGCAAAACCCCATCGATTTTATCGAAGCGGGAGATATCGCTGCGGCAGTAGGTTTCAAAGAGATCAAAACCGGAGATACCCTTTGCGATGAAGACCATCCCATCACCCTGGAAAATATGTTCATCCCCGAGCCGGTAATCGCCATCGCGGTTGAACCCAAGACCCAGGCCGACGTAGACAAAATGGGTATGGCCATTGCCAAACTGGTGGAAGAAGATCCCACCCTGCGTGTGAATACCGATGAAGATACCGGTCAGACCATCCTCCGTGGAATGGGAGAGCTGCACCTGGAGATCATCATCGACCGTATGCGCCGTGAATTCAAAGTAGAAGTGAACCAGGGTGCACCCCAGGTGGCTTATAAAGAAGCATTCGGAACCACTATCGAACACCGTGAAGTGCTGAAGAAGCAGTCGGGTGGACGTGGTAAGTTCGCCGATATCCAGTTCTCAATCGGACCAGCCGATGAAGAGTGGATGAAAGAAAACGAAGGCAAGCATTTCCAGTTCGTAAACGACCTCTTCGGCGGATCTATCCCCAAAGAATTCGTTCCGGCCATCACCAAGGGCTTTGAAACAGCCATGACAACCGGTGTACTGGCAGGCTACCCTGTAAACAACATGAAAGTGAGGGTATTTGACGGAAGTTACCACGATGTGGACTCTGATGCGATGAGCTTCGAATTGTGTGCCCGTGCAGGTTTCCGTGAAGCCGGCCGTAAAGCCAAGCCCACACTGCTCGAGCCTATCATGAAAGTAGAAGTATTGACACCCGATCAGTACATGGGAGATGTAACAGGTGACCTGAACCGCCGCCGTGGTATGCTGGAAGGTATGGACAGCCGTGCCAACCTGCAGGTAATCAAGGCTAAAGTGCCCCTGAGCGAAATGTTCGGTTATGTAACCCAACTGCGTTCACTGTCATCTGGCCGCGCTACCTCTACCATGGAGTTCAGCCACTATTCACCTGCTCCGAACAACATCGCTGAAGAAGTGATCGCGAAGAGCAAGGGTAAAGTGAAGATCGAAGACTAAGCGTTATCTTTTCGAGTATATAATAAGGTTGCCTCATCAAGAGGCAGCCTTATTAGTTTTATTTAAACAATGAAGAATGGCTATTAACCACAATTACTGCGGATGATGGCTTCCGCTGCCTGATAACCTTTAGCCTTTGCGGCCTGTAACAGGGCACAACCTTCTGCTTTTTTACCCAAATTGATCAATGCAGCACCTTTGAAGAATTCTGATTTGCCGTCGGATGCCTTTTTCGATTCGATTACTTTATCGAAATACACAATGGATTTGGCATACTCTTTCATATTGAAGTAACTGATAGCGGCATTTTCATTATTACTGTAATCTTCTGAAGAAATACTGGCAGCCTTAACGAAATAGAGGGCAGCATTATTGAAATCGTTCCTTCCGAATGCATCTTTGCCAGCAGCCTGTAATTGCTGATAAGTAGACTGTAAATTGGGGGGAACCTGGAACCCATTGGTAGGAATGCCCATGCTATTGATGATTTCCTGTCGCCTTACAAGTAAATCCGGATCCTGCGGGAAAAGACGAAGAGCGCTATCAGCCATTGACAGCAACTCTTTAGTGCCTTTTTGCAAAACATTCAAAGTACCCATCAAGTACATATTCCAGCCAAAAGGCTGAAGTCGCCGATACCGGGTATAGGTAAAGAATGCTTTATTGATAGCAGCGGTATCTTTCTTTTTGGCGCAGACTGCAATCAATGTCTGATAATAAGTTTTTGCCCGAGGCCTGTTGTAATAGGCAATGGTTGCGTATTTGTAAGCACTGTCTACCTGATTCCTTACATAATAAACATCGGCTTTCATGAAGTCGCTGTAAAAAATATAAGGATTGGCTTTGGACCCTTTATCGAACAATTGAATGGCCTGCTCGTATTGCTTGTTCTCATAAAAATACCTTCCCACTATGGCATCAATGGGTTGGCCAGTAGAGGTCAGATTGGGAATAGAAGGGAAAATATGACTGACCTGGTTCAGAGGTAATGTCAACGCCTCATTATCCAGATCGGGTAAAACAACCAATTGGGCACGCAAAGATTGATAGGTGAGAAAAGTTAGATTGATCACAGGAAGCATGGCAAGCATGGTAAAGAGCGCATACGAAGTACTGGGGGGTATTGCGTTGGTATCCTGGGAAGTCTCTACAGCCTGTGCCTGGCCGGAAGCAGCAGATTCCCGGCTTTTGTTAAAAGCCGTTACATTCAACGCCGTAATCAGCGCAAAAAACACCTGCATTACGGGACGCTCGCCAGGGAAATTCAATGCAGCGTCTACAAAATAGCCCGCCAGTGCAAGCAACGAGAATACAGCCGCCAGCTTCACATGATTATCGGCATTGCTGCGTAAGGTCCGGACAGTATATACAATAAGCACTACGAACAAGGCAAGCAATAGCATGCCTCCCGCTAGTCCCAGTTCAGCTGTTGTTTCAAGAAAATCATTATGCGAATGTGCGGGAACGTTCAGGTCGTCGATGTATTCCTTTTCGTAAGGTATGGAAGCCAGCTTCCAGTTGCCGAACCCGCATCCCATCAACGGGTGGTGCTTGCTGTAGTCGATAGCATGTCTCCAAAGAGCAAAACGATAATTGGATGCATCATTGGTAAGGCCAATCGTGCCGAGTCGTTCGGTTACAGTGCCATATCCGCCTTTTTCATCCTGGAAACTTTGGGCGCTTGTAAGGATCATGTTTGCACAAAAGAGGGCAATGAGTAATGGGAGCAGTAAATAAGCGGCACGGTAGAGCAGCAACTCTTTTCTTTTGTCTTTCCGAAAACTAAGCAGGCAAAATGCGATATAAATACCGGCTACCAACAACAGGCCAACATAAGAAGAACGTGCATTTACGATGAAAATAGACAGTATTCCCAGGAAAAGGGCAGCCAGGTTGAGAATCCTCCCGGATATTTTCTGTGTATAAATACAATAAAGCGCAAAAGGAACCTTTACTACCAGGCTGGCCGCAAAAATATTTTTGTTGCCGGTATTGCTTTTCAGGCTAAGGATCAGCGTATCCAGTTTCACGCTGCTGATCCCTTGAAAGAATGTATAGAGAGCATATAAGGACTCCAACAGCAACACCATCGAAACCACCTGGGCAATCAGACCGAATAAATGAACACGGTTGTTGAGCAGAACAGACAGGTTAAGAAAAGCAACGACTGTAGTGACCAGGCGTACGTAGCAAACCAGCATTTCTGTTTTGTTGATCGCGGCAAAGATTGACAAACCTGCCAGTAACACCAATGCCATGTATAAATGCGTGAAACGGTCGCTGAAAATACGCCGGGCGCCAGCCTTGTAATCGCTTTTATTAAGCAGGATGAAAATGGCGGCTACAAAGTCCAGCAATGCCAGGTAAAACCATTGACTACCCATGACATCGTACCCGCCAAGATTAGGAATAAAGTGTACAGCCATATAAAGAACACAGCATAGAAGCAGAAGACCGCCATCGCGTATTTCTTTGAAAGGGAGGGGGGTTGATACTGGGGGGGCAGTATGAGAGCGCATGGTATGGTTTTGAGTAGCCATATTATCAAATTGACGTGAAATTAATATTTTTCATGGTATTACATCTAACTGTTTGATAGTCAGATTATTTTTGAAACATTGAAGGATACCTGGGCATTGAAATACGGCCATAGAAGGATTTAGCCTGTATATGATAAAAATTCTTTTGAAATTTCTTGCCCATTCAGTATCAACTCCATACCTTTGCAACCCCAATACGAAAATTGGGTTTCGACTATGTCTCAACGAATCAGAATCAAATTGCAGTCTTACGATCACAACCTGGTAGATAAATCTGCCGAGAAGATCGTAAAAACAGTACGCAGCACAGGTGCCGTAGTAACAGGTCCAATTCCTTTGCCCACACACAAAAGGATTTTCACTGTTCTCCGTTCACCCCACGTAAACAAGAAGAGCCGTGAGCAGTTCCAACTGGCTACACACAAGCGTTTACTGGATATCTACACTTCCTCTTCCAGGACTGTAGATGCGCTGAGCAAACTGGACCTGCCTTCTGGTGTTGAGGTAGAGATCAAGGCGTAAGTTCTTAAACATAATCATCTGCCAATCCTGTTCAACGGGAGAAAGCAGCTCTGATCAAAATAAATTACATATAAACAGGCCCTTCGAGGTTTGTTTGCTTCCGGTACTTCCTCTTCCCGAACCAGGTTTGGGAAAACAATGGAAAAGGTCGGCAGAAACAAGGATTGAATCCCGCTTCATCGGTGGGATGTCCTCATAACCTTGCGGGGCATAAACCGCAAAACGATGAAAGGTATTATTGGTAAAAAGATCGGGATGACCAGCATCTTTGCCGCTGATGGAAAGCAGACAGCCTGCACCATCATCGAAGCTGGTCCATGTACCGTAACACAAGTCAAGACTTCAGAGTCTGACGGCTACACAGCATTACAGCTGGCATTTGGCGACAAAAAGGAGAAACATTCCAACCAGGCTGAGATCAATCACTTCTCTAAAGCTCAGACCGCTCCTAAGAAGTTCGTAAAAGAATTCCGCAATTATTCCATAGAAAAAGCATTGGGTGAAGCCATCACCGTAGACATTTTTGCCGAAGGCGAAACTGTTGAAGTGGTAGGCACCACCAAGGGTAAAGGTTTCCAGGGTGTTGTGAAACGCCATGGATTCTCTGGTGTGGGTGAAGCATCTCACGGTCAGCACGACCGCCAGCGCGCTCCCGGATCTGTGGGTGGATCATCTTATCCTTCCCGCGTATTCAAGGGAATGAGGATGGCCGGCCGCATGGGTGGCGACAGGGTGAAAATGAAAGGCCTGAAAGTGGTAAAGATATTCCCTGAAAAGAATTATATCCTGATCAGCGGATCGGTTCCTGGCCATAACGGTTCCATCGTTTTAATCCAGAAGTAATCACACTTTAACAAGAATGATCATGCAAGTAGATGTATTAAATATAAAAGGACAGAAGACCGGCAGAACGGTAGAATTACCGGCTGAGATTTTCGGTATCGAGCCAAACGATCATGTGATCTACCTGGCTGTAAAACAATACCTGGCTGCAGGCCGTCAGGGTACACACAAAGTGAAGACCCGTGCCGAAGTGCAGGGTGCCAGCCGCAAGCTGCACAAGCAAAAAGGTACCGGTGGCTCCCGTAAGGGTAATATCCGCAACCCTTTATACAAGGGTGGTGGTACCATCTTCGGACCCAAGCCGCATGCTTACGATTTCAAACTGAACCGTAAGGTGAAAGACCTGGCCAAGATCTCTGCACTGAGCCATAAGGCAAAAGAAAATGCGATTGTAATTGTGGAAGATATCCAGCTCGATGCACCCAGGACCAAGCAAGTGGTAGAAGTGATGAAGAACCTGAAGGTGGCTGATAAGAAAACGCTGGTGATATTACCCGAGTACAACGACAACCTGTATCTCAGCACCCGTAACGTGCCCAATCTCGACAGCACCCTGTTGTCAGACATCAACACTTACGAGATCATGAATGCAGATGTACTGGTACTCACAGAAAACACTGCCAAGATATTTGCTGAGAACGAAACCGAGACCGTAGCTTAATTTAAGAACGTTTCAACTTAAGATATATGAAACAGAATGAAATTTTAATCAAGCCGATCCTGACCGAGAAAGCCAATGCCCAGCAGGAAAAACTGAGAAGGTATGCTTTCAAAGTGAATCGCAAGGCCAACAAACTGGAGATCAAAAAAGCGATCGAATCGTTTTATGGTGTAACGGTGATAGACGTGAACACTGCAGTAGTGCCTGGTAAAAACAAAACCCGCTATACAAAAGCAGGTTTTATCCAGGGGATGAAACAGGCTTATAAGAAAGCGCTGGTAACTGTAGCAGAAGGAGAGACAATAGACCTGTACGCAAACATTTAAATTATAGCAGCGGAGCTGAAAAATCCGCATTAAAAAAGAAGAAAAATGGCACTGAAGAAGTACAAACCAATGACCGCCGGAACACGCTGGAGAATTGGTAATGCCTATGCTGAACTCACTACCGACAAGCCCGAAAAGAGCCTGTTGGAGCCTCAGAAAAGCACTGCCGGTCGCAATGTGCAAGGCCGTCGTTCCATGCGTTACAAAGGTGGTGGACACAAACATCACTACCGTATCGTTGATTTCAAAAGGGATAAAAAAGATGTTGCTGCTACCGTAGCAACCATTGAATACGATCCAAACCGTACTGCATTCATCGCTTTGCTGCAATATGCAGATGGCGAGAAAAGGTATATCATCGCTCCCCAGGGCTTGCAGGTAGGTACTACCGTGATCTCCGGCGACGAAGCAGCTCCCGAGATCGGTAACGCACTGCTGATGAAAAACATGCCGCTGGGTACCATGATCCACAACATTGAGTTGCAGCCGGGTCAGGGTGGAAAGCTGGTAAGAAGCGCAGGTTCTTCAGCACAACTGGCGAACAAGGAAGAAAAATACGCTGTATTGAAAATGCCTTCGGGTGAGTTGAGAAAAGTATTGATCAACTGTTATGCTACCGTAGGGGTAGTTTCTAACAGCGACCATAACCTGGAAACAGCCGGTAAAGCGGGTAAGAACCGTTGGAAAGGTGTTCGTCCGCGTGTACGTGGTGTAGCCATGAACCCTGTAGATCACCCAATGGGTGGTGGTGAAGGAAGGGCTTCCGGAGGTCACCCGCGCAGCAGAACAGGTAAGTATGCAAAAGGAGAGAAAACGCGCACCAAAGGAAAAGGCAGCGATAAGCTGATCATCCAGCGCAGAGACGGGAAAAAATTAGCTAAGTAATTACGAAGCTGATCAATCAATAAACTAATAGACCAGTAAACAAAAACAATTATGGGTCGTTCGATTAAAAAAGGTCCTTATATAGCCGCCAGCCTGGAAGGCAAAGTGGTAGCTATGAATGATGGCAAATCCAAGAAAGGTGTAATCAAAACCTGGAGCCGTCGCAGCACCATTTCACCTGATTTCGTTGGGCACACATTCGCTGTGCACAATGGAAACAAGTTCATCCCGGTGTATGTAACAGAATTTATGGTGGGACACAAATTAGGTGAATTCGCCCCTACCCGTAACTTCAAAGGACACGCAGGAACTAAGAAATAATTAGTCAATAAGTAAATTCGGCAATTTGACACTTATAAATTTCATTATCAAATTGTCTGATTGTCAAATTATCAAATTTAAGAAATGGAAGCAGTAGCTAAACTGAACAATTATCCAACAGGGCCGCGCAAGATGCGTTTGCTGGCCGATGTGATCCGTGGAATGGAAGTGGAGAAGGCATTGGCTATCCTGGAGCATCACCCGCAGCACAATGCAGTGCCGTTGGCGAAACTGCTGAAGAGCGCCATCAGCAACTGGGAGCAGAAGAACAATGGTGCCAGTGCGGCAGACAGCGGACTGGTAGTAAAAACCGTTTTCGTAGATGGCGGCCGTGTTTTGAAACGCATGCGTCCGGCACCTCAGGGCCGTGGCTACCGTGTTCGTAAGCGCAGCAATCATGTAACATTAATCGTAGATTCTAAAAATTAATTGAAACCATTATATGGGTCAGAAAGCAAATCCAATTGGTAACAGGTTAGGTATCATCCGCGGATGGGAGAGCAACTGGTATGGTAGCAAGAAAGACTACGCATCCAAGTTGATCGAGGATCATAAGATCCGTACTTACCTCAACGCCCGTATCAACAAGGGCGGTATTGCCAAAATTGTCATCGAGCGTACCTTGGGTAAGCTGATCGTTACCATCCATACCTCCAAGCCCGGTATCATTATCGGTAAAGGTGGTAATGAGGTAGACCGTATCAAAGAAGAGTTGAAAAAGCTGACAGGTAAGGATGATGTGCAGATCAACATCCTGGAGATCCGCCGCCCCGAGCTGGACGCCAACATCGTTGGTGATACCATCGCCAAGCAGATCGAAAACCGTATCAACTTCAAACGCGCCATCAAAATGGCCATCGCCTCTACACTCCGCATGGGTGCAGAAGGTATCAAAGTGAAGGTAGCCGGACGTTTGGGCGGTGCTGAGATCGCACGTACCGAAGAGTTCAAACAAGGACGTGTTCCCCTGCACACATTCCGTATGGATATCGACTATGCCAACGTGTTTGCACAAACCGTATACGGTAAGATCGGTATCAAAGTATGGATCTGCAAAGGAGAAGTACTCGGACAGCGCGAACTGAACCCCAACTTCGTTGGCGGTAAGAACGATATGAGTGAGAGAAGGGATGGCGGCCATCATGGACACGACAGGCGTGATGACAGGAGAGGTGGTGGAGATAGAGGCGGTGATCGCAGAGGTGGTGGAGACAGGAGAGATAACCGTGGCGGAGGAAGAGATCGCAGAAACTAATAGCGCAATGTGCAAATGGCGCGATGGCTCAATAAAAATGAATTGCGCCATTGAGCAATTGAGAAATTTTCAAATTATAACAAATGTTACAGCCTAAAAGAAGCAAACATAGGAAACAGCAGAAAGGACGCATACGCGAAGTAGCCAAGCGTGGCACTTCCATTTCATTCGGTTCTTTTGCACTGAAGGCGCTGGAACCCATCTGGCTGACCAACCGTCAGATCGAATCAGCCCGTCAGGCCATGACCCGCGCCATGAAGCGTGAGGGTAATGTGTGGATCCGCGTATTTCCTGATAAGATCATTACCCGTAAGCCCCTGGAGGTAAGGATGGGTAAAGGTAAAGGTAACCCTGAATTCTGGGCTGCTGTGGTGGAACCAGGACGTATCATCTTCGAATGCGATGGTGTAACACCTGAGACTGCTAAAGAAGCGATGGAGCTGGCTGCACAGAAGCTGCCCATCAAAACCAAATTCGTTGTTAGAAGGGATTTCCAGGCATAATAAATTGAATAAAAGATGGCAAAGAAAACACAAGAATTCAACAAGAGCCTGAAAGATCTGAACGCAACAGATCTGAAAGCAAGGATCCAGGAAGACCAGCTGCGGCTGAAAAAATTGGAGTTCGCCCACGCGATCTCTCCCCTGGAAAATCCGATGAACATCCGCGGTCTGCGCAGGGATATCGCCCGCCTGAAAACGGAACTGAAGAAAAAAGAAATGGGTATCTAACCATAAATTTAAAACAATGGCTGAAGTAAGAAATTTACGTAAAACAAGGATCGGGGTAGTAACCAGCGACAAAATGGATAAGACCATTACTGTAGCGGTGGAAAGAAAAGTAAAGCACCCCATCTATGGTAAGTTCGTAAAGAAAACCACCAAATTCCATGCACACGACGAAAAAAGTGAGTGCGGAATTGGTGACACCGTAAAGATCATGGAAACTCGTCCCCTGAGCAAAACAAAGCGCTGGAGACTGGTAGAAGTGGTAGAAAAAGCCAAGTAATATTGGCTTCAAGCTGCAGGCTGCAAGCAAACCGCTTCCGGTCCCAGCCTCTGAAAAATAAATTCATCAATTTTCTTTCCTCTTTGCCCCGGACTTAAGTCCGGGGCAAAGAGGAAAGAAAAAGAAAAAGAAAAACAATGATTCAGCAAGAAAGCAGACTCAACGTAGCTGATAACAGTGGTGCCAAAGAAGTACTTTGTATCAAGGTGCTGGGCAACAGCGGACAGGATTATGCCAAAGTAGGCGATAAGATTGTGGTGACTGTAAAAGATGCCATTCCCGCAGGCGGTATCAAAAAAGGTACTGTTTCCAAAGCGGTAATCGTACGTACCAAAAACAAACTGCGTCGTAAAGACGGATCTTATATCCGCTTCGACGACAATGCGGTGGTATTGTTGAACAACTCAGACGAGCCCCGTGGTACGCGTATATTCGGACCAGTAGCGAGAGAATTGCGTGATAAAGGTTATATGAAGATCATTTCACTGGCTCCGGAAGTTTTGTAAGAACGCAAAACGCTGAAGGCTGAATGCAAAATGCAGGAAGTTGGAAGTGTAATAAGATAAATAAAATTAAGCTAAGCGTTTAGCGTTTAGCATTAAGCTTTAAGCACAAAAAAATGAGTACAAGATTTAAACCCAAATTCAACATCAAGAAAGGTGATACCGTAGTGGTGATTACCGGCGATGACAAGGACTTGAAAAAGCCCCGCAAGGTGTTGGAAGTGATCGTAGACAAAGGCCGTGTAGTAGTGGAAGGCGTGAATATCGTAACCAAACATACCAAGCCTTCTGCTCAGAACACAAAGGGTGGTATTGTAAAAGTAGAGGCCCCCATCAACATCAGTAATGTAATGGTATGGGATGCAAAAGCTGGCGCCGCTACCAAAGTAAAACGTACCAGGGAGAATGGTAAATTAGTTCGTATATCTAAAAAATCAGGGGAGGTAATCAAGTAATGAGTACTGTAAAATACACTCCGAGATTAGCAGACAAGTACACAAAAGAAGTGATACCTGCTTTAATGAAGAAGTTTGCTTACAAAACTGTAATGCAGGCTCCTAAACTGGAAAAAATTTGTATCAACCGTGGTGTGAACGGAGCAGTGACCGATAAGAAACTGGTTGATATCGCTGTGGAAGAACTGAACATGATCACTGGTCAGAAAGCAGTTCCTACCGTGTCTAAAAAAGACATTTCAAACTTCAAACTGCGTAAAGGCATGCCCATCGGCGCACGCGTTACACTGAGAGGCGAGAAAATGTACGAATTCCTCGACAGGCTGGTATCTGTTGCCCTGCCGCGCGTACGCGACTTCAAAGGCATCAGCGATAAAGCTTTCGATGGCCGTGGTAACTATACCCTGGGCGTAACAGAGCAGATCATCTTCCCTGAGATTGACATCGATAAGGTGAACAAGATCACAGGACTGGATATCACTTTTGTTACCTCTGCCAACAGCAACGAAGAAGCATATGAGTTGCTGAAAGAACTGGGTATGCCTTTTAAAGGAGCTAAAAAAGACAATAATTAAAAACTGAAAGTCTGAAGACTAATATTCAAACAATTGGTTTTTAGCTTATAAACACAAGAATTTCAAAAACTATGGCAAAAGAATCAGTAAAAGCCAGACAAAGAAAGCGTGAAGCATTGGTGGCCCAGTATGCTGAGAAGCGTGCGGCCCTGAAAGCAGCAGGTGACTATGCAGCCCTGGACAAGCTTCCTAAGAATGCATCACCCGTTCGTTTGAAAAACCGTTGCCAACTGACCGGACGTCCCAAAGGTTACATGAGGTACTTTGGCCTTTCAAGGGTGATCTTCCGTGATATGGCACTGAATGGCAAGATACCAGGTGTGAAAAAAGCAAGCTGGTAATCTGGTTGTAGTAATAAAATTGTGAACAGACTTAATTCAAATAAACATGGTAACTGATCCTATAGCAGACTTCTTAACGAGGATTCGTAACGCCCAAATGGCTGGCCACAGGCTGGTAGAGATCCCTGCATCCAACCTCAAGAAGCGTATG
Organism: Hydrobacter penzbergensis; assembly: GCF_900106985.1. Classification (NCBI taxonomy): domain Bacteria; kingdom Pseudomonadati; phylum Bacteroidota; class Chitinophagia; order Chitinophagales; family Chitinophagaceae; genus Hydrobacter; species Hydrobacter penzbergensis. Next base: position 17,887 of record NZ_FNNO01000021.1, read on the forward strand.
ACAGAGATCCTGTACGAACAGGGTTATATCCTGAAGTACAAATTCGAGGACGATAACAAACAGGGCCTGATCAAGATCGCATTGAAATACGATCCTGCTACCAAGCAACCTGCTATCCGCTCCCTGGAAAGGGTAAGCCGTCCCGGTTTGCGCCAGTATGCAAAACCTACCGAGATCAAACGCGTGATCAACGGACTGGGTATCGCTATCCTGAGCACATCCAAGGGTGTACTGACCGACAAACAGGCGAAAGCTGAAAATGTTGGTGGCGAAGTACTTTGCTACGTTTCTTAAATAAGGTATTGTCCGGTCTGACAATTATGCTTTTAGTCGGAGCAGAACACGGGCCGGAATATTCAGAACAACAATAAAAAGCTAAACGACTATGTCACGTATTGGAAAACAACCGGTTAAATTGCCCGCAGGGGTTACGGTTACTGTAGGTAGCGATAATGTGGTTACCGTAAAAGGACCTAAAGGAGAACTGAAAGAAAGCATCGACCGCGATATCACTGTTACAGTGAACGACGGACAGGTAACTTTCACACGCCCTACCGACCAGATCCGTCACCGCGCTATGCACGGTCTGTACCGCGCATTGATCGCCAACCTGGTGAAAGGTGTAACCGAAGGATTCAAGAAAGAACTGGAACTGGTGGGTGTGGGTTATAAAGCCGCCAACACCGGTAACCTGCTCGACCTGGCCCTGGGTTACTCACACAATATCATTTTCGAAGTTCCCAAAGAACTGAAAGTGACTACTGTAACTGAAAAAGGACAGAACCCCAAGATCACGATCGAGGGTACCGATAAACAATTGTTGGGACAGGTAGCTGCCAAACTGCGCAGCTTACGTAAGCCTGAGCCTTACAAAGGAAAAGGTGTTAAGTACACTGATGAGGTACTGAGAAGAAAAGCTGGTAAAGCAGCAGGTAAATAAAACTGTTAACTGACCGCCGGCCGAATCGGGGGTTGCAAATAAAACAAGATGAGTAAATTAATCAAAAGGCAGAAGATCAGATACCGCATCCGTAAAAAGGTGTCAGGTACTGCACAGAGTCCGCGCCTGGCCGTATTCAGGAGCAATGCTGAGATCTATGCTCAAATGATCGACGACGTGACTGGTGTAACACTGGCGGCAGCTTCTTCAAAAGATAAAGAGATCGCTGCACAGAAAGGTACCAAGAGCGAAAAAGCCAAACTGGTTGGAGCAGCTATTGCTAAAAAAGCAACAGCGCTGGGACTGACATCCTGCGTATTCGACAGGGGTGGTAACCTGTACCATGGCCGCGTGAAATCCGTTGCCGACGGTGCAAGGGAAGGAGGTCTTCAATTCTAATTTGCTAACAACAATTAATCGTTAGATAGATGTCTAAAATAAACGTAAATAAGGTGAAAGCCGGTGGCGATATGGAACTCAAAGAAAAAGTAGTTGCCATTAACCGCGTGGTGAAAACCACCAAAGGTGGTCGTACTTTCAGCTTCTCAGCCCTGGTGGTGGTAGGAAATGAAAACGGAATCGTTGGACAAGGCCTGGGTAAAGCCAAAGAAGTGCAGGAAGCCATCACAAAAGGTATTGAAGATGCCAAGAAGAACCTGGTAAAAGTACCCGTGATGCACGGAACCATTCCTCACGACCAGTGGGCGAAAGAAGGTGCAGCCAAGGTATTGATCAAGCCGGCAGCTCATGGTGCGGGTGTGATCGCAGGAGGCAGCATGCGTGCCGTACTGGAAAGTGCAGGTATCACAGACGTACTGGCAAAGAGCCTGGGTTCTGCAAACCCGCACAACGTGGTAAAAGCTACTATCAAAGCACTGGGCCTGTTAAGGGAGCCGGTAGCAGTGGCCAAGCAACGCACAGTGAAGCTGAGCAAAGTATTTAACGGATAAATCAACCTCTTTGGGATATGAAAAAGATTAAGATCACACAGGTAAAAAGCGGCATCGACAGATCGGAACGCCAGAAACAAACACTGGTTGCTTTGGGCCTGAATAAGCTGAACGCTTCAAAAGAAGTGGAAGCTACTCCGCAGATACTGGGCATGGTTAATAAAGTTAACCACCTGGTAAAAGTAGAAGAAGTAAAATAACAATTACACAATTGCTCGATGGCTCATTCCTTTTAGCCCCATGTTTCAACATGGGGAATAAGAAAAGCCCATTGAGCAATTGAGGCATTAAATAAAATCGCGAGGGGTGATTCCCCGTAAAGTTCAAAATCAACACAAAATGAAATTACACACGCTCAAGCCCGCAGAAGGCGCAACACACAGGGAAAAACGTTTAGGACGTGGTGAAGCATCCGGTAAAGGTGGTACTTCAACAAAAGGTAACAAAGGTGGACAAAGCCGTGCAGGTTATAAAAGCAAAATGGCACACGAAGGTGGTCAGATGCCTATCCAGCGCCGTATCCCCAAACGCGGATTCAAGAATAACAACCGCGTTGAATTCAAAGTATTCAACCTGGGTCAGATCGAGCAACTGGCAGAAAAATACGGTTTTACAGAAGTCTCACTGGAAAATCTCTATATCAATGGCTTGATCAGCCGTACCGACAAAGTAAAGGTATTGGCCAATGGTGAACTGAAAGCAAAACTCAGTTTCAAAGTAAACGCTGCAAGCGAAAAAGCAAAATCTGCTATTGAAGCTGCAGGCGGAAGCCTTGAAATTGTAAAGTAATTTTACCGTAATTTGCCAGGCGCATCGGAAGGTGCGTCTTTTGGCTTTCAAGTATTAACGCTTTCAACAGATTCAAGTGAAAAAATTATTGCAGACATTAAAGAATATCTGGGCCATTGAAGACCTGCGTAACAAGATCGTTGTTACCCTGGCACTGGTACTCACTTACCGTTTCGGCAACCACATCGTATTGCCGGGCCTCGATCCGAACGGGATCGAAGCTGCACAAAAAGCGGCCAAAAGCACAGGATTGCTGGGTATCTTCGATATGTTCGCCGGTGGTGGTTTCTCCCAGGCCTCCATATTGGCATTGGGTATCATGCCCTATATCTCCGCTTCTATCTTCATGCAGTTGATGACCATCCTGGTTCCGCAACTGCAGAAAGTTCAGAAAGAAGGAGAGAGCGGCCGTAAAAAGATCAACCAATGGACCCGCTACCTTACTGTAATCGTAACCCTGTTCCAGGCCGGCGCTTATGTGGCTTACCTGAACAGCCCCGGATACGCAGAAGCCATCCTGCCTGCTTATAAACCTTTCTTCTGGTTCTCTACCGTAGTAACCCTCACAGCAGGTACCCTGTTCGTGATGTGGCTGGGTGAGAAGATCCAGGACAAAGGATTGGGTAATGGTACTTCCATCATTATCATGGTGGGTATCCTTTCGAGGTTTCCCCAATCGGTGATACAGGAGTTCAGCGCCAAAGGCGAAAGAGGTGGTGGCGGATTGCTGGTGTTCCTCATAGAGATCGCCATCCTCATTACCATCATCATGGGACTGATCATCCTCGTACAGGGTGTTCGCAAAATACCTGTAAATTATGCCAAGCAGATCATCGGTAACCGCCAGTTCGGTGGCGCCCGCCAGTTCCTGCCGGTAAAAGTGAACAGTGCAGGTGTAATGCCCATCATCTTTGCACAGGCCATCATGTTCCTGCCTACATTGGTTTCATTCACCAATATCGATTCGGCACAAGGCATTGTAAAAATATTCAACGACCACAGCAACGCATGGTACATGGTTATTTATGCGGTGATGGTGATCGGATTCACGTTCCTGTACACTGCTTTGATCTTTAACCCCAAGCAGATCGCAGAAGACCTGAAGAGGAACAATGGATTCATACCCGGTGTGAAACCCGGACAGCCCACAGCAGATTATATCGGATCCATCATGGATAAGATCACCCTGCCCGGCGCTATCTTCCTGGCTTTCGTAGGTATCCTGCCCGGCTTTGCACAAAGGCTGCATGTTACACAGGGCTTCAGCACTTTCTTCGGAGGTACTTCACTGCTTATCATGGTAGGTGTGATCCTCGATACGCTTCAGCAGATCGAAACACATTTGCTCATGCGCCAGTACGACGGCCTCATGAAAGGCGGTCGCGTGCAGGGCAGGCAGACAGTTTCTACCACTACTATTTAAGATTTAAGAAAATAATAGCGAACTTTGCGAACCTGCCTTATTTGGCAGGTTCTTTTTTTTGAATGACGAGAAGAAATAACATGATGATCCATAAAACAGAAGCAGAAGTCGCTTTGATGAAAGAATCAGCTACGCTGGTCAGCAAAACGTTGACGGAAGTGGCCAAAGTACTGAAACCGGGTATGACTACCTTGCAGATCGACGAGATCTGCGCTACTTTCGTGAAAGACCATAAAGCCATCGCCTCTTTTTATAATTACCGCGGGTATCCTTATTCTGTGTGCACTTCAGTGAACGATGTAGTGGTACACGGTTTTCCCAATAACACGCCTTTGAAAGACGGCGATATTGTTTCAGTAGATATGGGTGTGATATTGAATGGCTGGCATGGAGATCATGCCTATACTTTTATACTGGGCGAAGTGAGCGCAGAAGTACTGCAACTCGTGCGCGTAACCAAAGAATCTTTATACAAAGGGATAGAAAAAGCCGTTGCCAATAACCGTATAGGAGATATCGCTTATGCCATACAGGAGCATACCGAAAAAAAATACGGATATGGTGTGGTGCGCGAACTCGTAGGGCACGGTCTCGGCAAGGACCTGCACGAAGACCCGCAAGTGCCCAATTACGGCAAGCGTGGCAACGGTCCCCGTATGAAAGAAAACCTCGTACTTGCTATTGAGCCCATGATCAATATGGGCACCAAAGATGTATATACAGAAGATGACGGATGGACGGTAAAAACACAAGACGGCAAACCTTCGGTTCATTTTGAACACGATGTTTGTGTGAAGAGAGATAAAGCCCTGATCTTATCTGATTACAGCATCATCGAAGCAGCTGAAAAAGCAAATCCCAACCTGAATACCAGCTATTATTAAACCCCATTTAGTAGTCATAGGCGGAGGCGCCGCAGGTTTTTTCTGCGCGGTGAATGCGGCCCGCATGAATCCGGCGCTGAAAGTAACCCTGCTGGAAAAAACCAACAAACTGCTTTCCAAAGTAAAGGTCAGCGGAGGCGGGCGATGCAATACCACGCATGCCTGTTTTGAAATACCGGGGTTGGTGAAGAAATACCCTCGAGGGCAAAACTTCCTAAAAAAAACATTTCACTGGTTCTATACACAAGATACCATTCAGTGGTTTGCCGAACGGGGTGTGGCATTGAAGACCGAAGCCGATGGAAGAATGTTCCCGGTAACCGATCAATCACAATCCATCATCGACTGCCTGCTGCGCGAAGCGGACCGTTATGGAGTGGAAATCCGCATGCACACAGAAGTAACAATGGTGGATCCATTGGAAAAGGGTTTCCTGCTTAATACGAACCGCGAACAGTTTGGGGCCGATTTTGTTTGTGTGGCAACGGGCGGCTATCCTAAATCTGCCATGTTTCAATGGTTGCGTGCACTCGGACATAGTATTGAAGAACCGGTTCCTTCACTTTTTACCTTCAACATGCCGGGCAATCCCATTACTGCGCTGATGGGGGTGAGCGTTGATAGAGCACTCGTAAAAATAACCGGTACCCGGCTGGCAGAAGAGGGGCCGTTGCTGATCACGCATTGGGGCATGAGCGGCCCGGCCATCCTGCGCTTGTCGGCCTGGGGCGCGCGCGAATTGGCCGAACGCAACTACAGATTTACTTTATTGGTCAATTGGATGCCTGAATATCATGAGCAAAGCTTACGGGAGGCATGGGCCTTCATCCGCAACGAACATGCTGCACAGAGGATAGGTAATAAAAATCCGTTTGGCTTGCCCGGGCGTCTATGGCTTTTCCTGCTTACTGCGAGTGGCATCCAACCAGATCTGCGCTGGTCGGACCTACCTGCAAAAGAACAAAACCAGTTGATGAAGCACCTGACTGCACATGTATTCGAAGTACAGGGAAAAACAACTTTCAAAGAAGAATTCGTGACCTGCGGGGGTGTTCGTCTGGCCGAGATCGATGCCAATACCATGCAGAGCCGCCTGCGGCCTGGACTGTTCTTTGCCGGGGAAGTGATGGATGTAGATGGTATTACCGGTGGTTTTAATTTTCAGCATGCCTGGACCAGCGGGTGGATAGCGGCAACAGCCATTGCAAAATAAAAATGCCGCCAGGGATACAGGCGGCATTCTCTATTTGGGGAGAATTTCGCTGAGGGCTATGCTGCTTTTTTCTTAGTCTTATCTTCTTTATTCTCTTTGAAACGCTTGTCGGGAGTACCGTCCTTTTTGGTATGTCCGGGAGCAGCTACTTCTTTTCCCTTGTTTTCTTTATAGCGCATGTCAGGAGTACCGTCTTTTTTGGTGTGTGCAGGAGCTGCTGCTTCTTTTCCTTTGTTTTCTTTATAGCGCATATCGGGTGTGCCATCGGCCTTGGTATGGCCAGGCGCTTTGGCAGTAGCGGCAGTTTTTTCTTTCGCCTTGTCGTCTTTTTTGGTCTGGGCAACAGCAACAGATGCCATACCAACGAAAACCAGCATGGCCAGGAGGAGTTTTTTCATAGTAGCTTTAATTTTAGATTAGGGTTTAAAATGCTAAGTAAGATAAGGAAAAAAGCAGCATTCAAAATCATAAATTTTAATGCCTCAAGTATCCTGTAGTCAATGAGTTAGCTAAAAACTTCCATTTCCAGCTTTTTTTTATGTAACTTTGCCGCCCCGAATAAAAGCATCGGGATATTTGATATGAACTTGATTAACAAACAATTAAACGCAGATGCACAGGAGAATGCAGCCGCCTCAGAGGCAGCAGTTCCTACTGCGACAACAAATGCACCTGTAGAAGCGCCTGTTGTAGAAACAGCGCATGATGATTTCGACTGGAGCATCGACAAACGCAATGTGAGTCATTATGCTGAAGCCGACCGCGTAAAGTACGACAAAGTGTACGACAACACTTTTGTTCAGATCGAAGATGGTGAGATCGTGAGAGGTGGCGTAGTAGCCCTGACTAAAACAGATGTTGTGATCAACATCGGTTTTAAAAGTGACGGACTGGTATCACTGAACGAATTCCGCGACATCCAGGGCCTGAAAATTGGCGATGAGGTGGAAGTGATGGTGGTTGAAAAAGAAGACCGCAACGGTAACCTGCACCTGAGCCGCAAGTCAGCACGTATCTTCCGCGCATGGGAGAGGATCGTTGAAGTACATAAGACCGGTGAAGTGATCACCGGTACTGTTACCAGCAAAACCAAAGGTGGTCTGATCGTGGATGTATTCGGCATGGAAACCTTCCTGCCCGGTTCACAGATCGACGTTAAACCTGTTACCGATTATGATCAGTTTGTAGGAAAGACCATGGAGTTCAAAGTGGTGAAGATCAACGAAGCCATCAAGAACGCCGTAGTATCTCACAAAGCCCTGATCGAAAGCGATATCGAAGCACAGCGTGCAGAGATCATGAGTAAACTCGAAAAAGGCCAGGTACTGGAAGGTGTGGTGAAGAACATCACCGATTTCGGTGCGTTCATGGACCTCGGAGGTCTCGACGGTCTGCTCTACATCACCGATATTTCATGGGGCCGTATCTCTCACCCGAGCGAAGTGGTGAAGATGGACCAGAAACTGCAGGTGGTGGTACTGGATTTCGACGACGACAAAAAACGTATCAGCCTGGGTCTGAAACAACTGACTCCGCATCCTTGGGATGTGCTGCCTGAAGGACTGGCAGAAGGTTCTGTAGTAAAAGGTAAAGTGGTGAACATCGAAGATTACGGTGCATTCCTGGAAATCCAGCCCGGCGTAGAAGGCCTGGTGCACGTATCTGAGATCACCTGGGCGAATACGCCTATCAACGCGAAGGAATTCTTCAAGTTGGGAGATGAATACGAAGCCAAAGTGGTTACCCTCGATAAAGATGCACGCAAGATGAGCCTGAGCATCAAACAAATGAGCCAGGATCCATGGAATACCATCGAAACCAAATTCCCCGAAGGAAGCAAACACAAAGGACTGGTGAAGAACATCACGCCTTACGGTGTGTTCGTTGAACTCGAGCCCGGTATCGGCGGTATGATCCACATCAGCGACCTCAGCTGGCTGAAGCGTTTCGCTCATCCTACAGACTATACCAAAGTAGGTGAGACCATCGACGTGATCATCCTGAGCATCGATAAAGAGAACCGCAAATTGCAGCTCGGACATAAACAACTCGAAGAAGATCCCTGGAATGCCCTCGAAGATACTTTCGCAGTAGGCACACTCCATGAAGGAACTGTTACCCGCAAGGACGAAAAAGGAGCCCTGGTACAGTTGCCCTACGGTCTGGAAGGTTTTGCCCCTAACCGCCACCTGAACAAAGAAGATGGCAAGCAAGTGCAGGCCGACGAAACAGCCCAGTTCATGGTGATCGAGTTCGACCGTAACGAAAAACGCATTGTATTGAGCCATGCCCGTATCTGGGAACAGCACATAGCAGAAGAGAAGGAAGCGGCTAAGAAAGAAGCCAGAGTTGAGTCTGACAAGACCAAGAAAGCTGTGAAGACTATCCAGAACAAGGTAGAAAAAGCCACCCTGGGCGACCTGGGTGCCCTGGCAGAGATCAAAGCCAAATTGCAGGAAGGAGAAGGCGGCGAAAACAAATAACCGTCTTCGTTGTAATAGTGAAAAAAAGGTTCCGATACCTATCGGGACCTTTTTTGCTGCCAGACTCCTGGCAATCAGCTTTTTAGCTAATTCTTAACGACCCGTGCCACCAAACCTGAACGGGGCTTTATAAATTGCCCGTAAATAACTAATTTTGCCAACTTGTATGAATAGGACCCCTCTGTTACTGGCATTTGTATTGTTGCTGAGCGCATGCTCCAATAAGTTCTCCAAGATCTTTAAGAGCAAAGATTATGAGTATAAATCCAAAATGGCGGAACAGTATTATGCCAATAAGGACTATAGTCATGCAACGCAGCTCTTTGAAGATGTTTTTCCTTATGTAAAGGGAACTGCCCGCTATGAGGACATGTATTATAAATACGCGTATTCTTATTACTACGATAAGGATTACCTCAATGCAGAAAACCTCTTCAAAAACTTTGTAGAGAATTTCCCTACGAGCAACAAGAGCGAAGAATGTGATTACATGCGCGCGTATTGCTATTTTAAACAATCGCCCAAAACAGATCTGGATCAAACCAATACCAACAAGACCATGCAGCTGATGCAGGTCTTCATCAATACACACCCCAATTCTGCGCGTGTGAAAGATGCGTCTGAGATCATAGACAAGTGCAGGGCTAAACTGGAGGAAAAAGATTTCAAAGCAGCGCAACTGTATTATAACCTCGGTTATTACAAAGCAGCAGCCATCGCTTTTGCCAATGTATCGGATAATTTCCCCGATTCTAAAAAAGCAGATGAATATAAATACCAGACCATCCGGTCGTACTACAAATACGCTCAGATGAGCTATGAAGAAAAACAAAAAGAGCGTTACGAGAAAGTGATATCGGAGTGCAGAGATTTTACTGATCGGTTTACCGATAGCAAATTCTCGGAAGAAGTAAACAAGTACAAAACACATTCAAATAACTTTTTAAACAACCTCAAAAATGAGCAAGCTAAGAAGGCAAATGAGCGCTAATACCGCCAGTGTTGTAGAAACCAAAAGCCTTGTGGAGATCAAATCCAAAACGGGTAACCTGTATGAATCCATTGCCATCATTGCCAGGAGGGCTAACCAGATCAATATCTCCCTGAGAGAAGAACTGCACAATAAACTGGAAGAATTCGCCAGCCATACAGACAGCCTGGAAGAGATACACGAGAACAAAGAACAGATCGAAATATCCAGGGCGTATGAAAAAATGCCCAATCCTGCCATACTGGCTACTCAGGAATTCATGGAGAACAAAGTGTATTACAGGAGAAACAACGATAACGACCTGTTCAGATAAGATAAATCTTTCTGAAATGCATTGAACGACAGTTATTATGACTGTCGTTTTTTGTTATTTTGAGGTACAATAGCAGCTATGCTCAAGGGTAAAAAAATATTGATCGGCGTTACGGGCAGCATTGCAGCCTACAAAGCCATATTACTTGTTCGCCTGCTGGTAAAAGCAGGAGCGGAAGTAAAAGTGGTGATGACGCCTGCCGCCAAAACATTTGTATCACCCGTAGTGCTTTCTACGCTTTCCAAAAACCATGTTATAACAGAACTGGTGGAAGGTGAAGATTGGTCTAACCACGTGATGCTGGGCCGATGGGCCGATGTGTTCGTATTGGCCCCGCTGAGTTGCAATACCCTGGCCAAGATGGCGCAGGGGCTTTGCGACAATGCTTTGTTGGCGGTGTATTTATCCGCTACCTGTCCTGTTGTACTGGCCCCCGCCATGGACGAAGACATGTGGCACCATCCCGCTACCCGGCGCAATATGGAATTGCTGGTGAAAGACGGCAACCACATTATCAATGTGGAAAAAGGAGAGCTTGCCAGCGGGTTGTATGGCGATGGAAGGATGGCAGAGCCCGAGACCATTGTAGCATACCTGGCAGAACACCTGTTGCGCAGTAAAACATTGAAAGGCAAAAAAGCGCTGGTATCTGCCGGTCCCACTTACGAAGCGATTGACCCGGTACGTTTCATCGGTAATCATTCATCCGGTAAAATGGGATTTGCCATTGCAGAAGCTTTGTACATGCAGGGTGCCGAGGTAACCCTTGTTACAGGACCTACACACCAGCAAACAGCTTATGCCGGTATCCATGTAGTACCGGTAGTGTCGGCCGGGGATATGTATGATGCCTGTATGGCTGCATCTCCCGATGCGGCGGTGATCGTAATGACAGCGGCTGTGGCCGATTACAGGCCGGTGTCGGTTGCCAGCAATAAGATCAAAAAGAATGCTGCGGACTGGGAATTGAAGCTGACCAAAAATGAAGACATATTGCTGGCATTGGGTAAGCAAAAAAAAGCGGGACAATTCATTGCGGGCTTTGCACTGGAAACCAATAATGAACGGGAACACGCACTGGCCAAACTGCAAACAAAGAATGCCGATATGATCGTGCTCAATTCGCTGAACGATGAAGCGGCAGGCTTTGGAGTGGATACCAACCAGGTAACCATCCTGCATCGCTCCGGCGAAGAAAAAAAGATCGGACTGCAATCGAAAAAAGCAGTGGCGGAAGAGATCGTATCCTTCATCATAACACATGTTCATGCGAAACCATAAGACAGGGTGGATGATAATGTTCGCTTGCCTGTTGTGCCTGCAGCAGGCTTCGGCACAGGAATTACAGGCAAGGGTGTCGGTGATTGCGGCGCGTGTTAATTCTACGGTAGACAGGAAAATATTCACTACCCTGCAAAACCAGATCACTACACTGCTCAACAGCCGCAAGTGGACCAATGATGTATTCAGGGAAACTGAAAAAATAGAATGCAGTTTCATCCTCAATATAGAAAATGTACCAGAGCCCAATGTGTACAAAGCCACACTCACGGTGCAGGCGGCAAGGCCAGTGTATAATTCCACTTACCAGGCAGCGCTGGTGAATTATATAGACCCCGAAGTAACATTCCGATATGTGGAATTTCAACCGGTGGAGTTCAATGAGAACAGGGTGCAGGGAACAGATGCTTCAATTGCCAACCTCACGGCTGTCTTTGCTTATTATGCGTATACGATACTGGGACTCGACTACGACTCTTTTTCTCCCAAAGGAGGAGAGCAGTATTACCGCAAAGCGCAACAGATCGTAACCAATGCGCCTGAAGGCAAGAACATCAGCGGCTGGCGTCTTTTCGATGGGGTTCGCAACCGTTACTGGCTGAATGAAAACCTCATCAACAACCGGTACAATATCATGCACGATGTGATCTATGCTTATTACCGTTCCGGGTTCGACAACCTGTACGACAAAGAAAAAGAAGCGAGAACCAATATATTACAGTCGTTGATACAACTGGATGCTTTCAATAAAGAAAACCCCAATACCATGATCCTGCAATTTTTCCTGCAGGGCAAATACCTGGAACTGATCGGCGTTTTCAAAAAAGGTACGCCGGAAGAAAGAACAAAAGCCATAGAATTGTTGAGTGCATTGGATATTGTCAATGCCACGCATTATAAACAGGAATTGCAATGAAGAAATACGGGGTGATGCAACTGATCGGATGCCTGGCGCTGTTGCTGGCGGGCTGTTCGGATAATAAACCGAAAGTGATACCTGTGAACACCATGAAAAAAGTGGTGTGGGATATGATGAAAGCCGATGAGTTGTTTGCCAGGGAACGTTTGAAAGATTCAACAATGCAAAAGAACCGCGAAGACATCCGTTTGTACGAGCAGGTATTCTCAATACACCATATCACCCGCGAACAATTTTACCATAGCTACCGTTATTATGAAGCACATCCGGTGCAGCTCAAAGAATTACTGGATTCGGTAGAAAGTCTTTCTACAAAAGAACAACAAGAGCTGTCGAAGAAGCGTGCCATACCATAGCGGTTAAACAGTATCTTTGGTTGTTAACGATTGCGCTATGAACAAGGTCTATGCAAATGCAGACGAAGCCATTTTTGATATCCGCGACGGAGCTACCATTATGCTCGGCGGTTTTGGTCTGAACGGGATCCCGGAAAATTCTATTGCAGCATTGGTGAAAAAAAAAGTAACCGGACTTACCTGTATTTCCAATAATGCAGGGGTGGATGATTTTGGTCTGGGCCTGCTGTTGAAAACAAAGCAGATCAAAAAAATGATGAGTAGCTATGTGGGCGAAAATGCAGAATTCGAAAGGCAACTGCTCAGCGGAGAATTAGAAGTGGACCTGATTCCGCAGGGAACCCTGGCTACCCGCATACAAATGGCCGGCATGGGCATCCCCGCGTTTTATACACCTGCCGGTTATGGCACGGAAGTAGCCGCAGGAAAAGAAGTGAGGGAATTCAATGGCAAAATGTACCTGATGGAACATGCACTGCATGCGTCTTTTGCCATTGTCAAAGCCTGGAAAGGCGATGCGCAAGGTAACCTGGTATTCAGGAAAGCAACCAGGAATTTTTCTACTTCAATGGCCAAAGCGGGTGATATTACTATTGCCGAAGTAGAAGAGCTGGTACAGCCCGGCGAACTGGATCCCGATCATATTCATGTGGCGGGAGTATATGTGCACCGCATTTTCCAGGGAAGTCATTATGAAAAAAGAATAGAACGCAAGACGGTTCAGATACAAGGATGAAAAATCAACATTCAAAAACGATTGAGCATGGCGCTTGATAAATTCCATATTGCCAAACGGATTGCACAGGAGTTGAAAGACGGAATGTATGTGAACCTGGGCATTGGCATACCCACACTGGTTTCTAATTTTATTCCCGAAGGTATCACCGTGATCCTGCAAAGTGAAAACGGTATCCTGGGCATGGGACCTTATCCTTCAGAAGCAGCTATTGATGCCGATCTCATCAACGCCGGCAAAGAAACAGTTACAGTAATACCAGGCGGCGCATTTTTTGACAGCGCCGAAAGTTTTGGAATGATCCGTGCAGGTAAAATAGACCTTACTGTATTGGGTGCAATGGAAGTGAGCGACAGCGGTGATATTGCCAACTGGAAAATTCCCGGTAAAATGGTAAAAGGAATGGGCGGTGCGATGGACCTGGTGGCCAGTGCACAAAACATCATCGTAGCCATGATGCATACGAACCCGAAAGGAGAAAGCAAGTTGCTGCCACAATGCCAACTGCCGCTCACCGGTGTAAAATGTGTAAAGAAAGTAGTAACGGAACTGGCCGTGCTGGATATTACCCCGGATGGATTTTTATTGAAAGAAAGAGCGCCGGGTGTAACAGTTGAAGAAATTGTTTCGAAGACTGCAGGTCGTTTAGTAGTACCCGATCATGTTCCTGAAATGAAGTTATAGTTCAGACCGATTTGCTAACTTGCATATCAAATCAATGTTATGAATATACAAGTTGGACAAAAAGCACCGGATTTCGCATTGTACGATTCGGATAAGAACAAAGTATCGTTATCGGATTTCAAAGACAAGAACGTGTTGGTATTGTTCTTCCCGCTGGCTTTCACAAGCACCTGCACTGCAGAATTGTGTAATATCAGGGATAATATTGCACTCTATAATAATTCAAATGCACAGGTATTGGGTATATCGATTGACTCACTCTTTGTATTGGGTAAATTCAAAGCCGAGCAAAACCTGAACTTCCCGTTACTGAGCGATTTTAATAAAGAAGCCGCGAGCGCTTATGGAGTACTCTATGAAACTTTCCCCGCATTTGAAATGCATGGCGTTAGCAAAAGGGCCGCTTTCCTCATAGACAAAACAGGTACGGTTCAGTATGCCGAAGTATGTGCAAAGCCTTCAGATCTTCCTTCTTTTGAAGGTATACAACAGGCGCTGGCGAAGCTGGATTGAGTTGTCAACTAACAACTTAAATTACGCCATTGATCAATTAAATATGGTTTTTAGCATAGTTTTTGCTACTTTAGTAATAGACTCAGATCATGAAGAAACTCAACACAGTTGTTTTACTGGTAATGGCGTTCTTTGGCAGCAGTTTCATTGCTGACAAAGAACAGTCGTCTTTTGAGTTCACTGATGTTCAGGCGAAAATCATTCGCTTTTATCCCAACCCGGCTACTACCGTCATTAGTTTTGAGTTCGACAAATCGGTTGATAAATCCTACTCATTACAGATATACAATTTCATTGGCAAGAAAATGACCGAGATCAGGGTTAACGAGAGTAAGATCACCATCCCGCTCGACGATAACTATTTCCGCGGTCTATACATCTACCAGTTACGGGATGCCAATAGCAGGATCGTGGAATCGGGTAAGTTCCAGGTGAATAAGTAATCAACCCAACCGATGATCGTTCAGGAAACCTCCACAATCAAAAACTTCAGGTAATTCGTATTCTCCACACCCCATATAATTGGGTGATCGCTGGCCTGGGCCTGAAAGGTAACCTGCCTTATCTTTTTACGGGCGTCTTTGGCCGCCATTTCAATGGTTTGCAGGAAGAGGTCGGGCTGCACCAGGTTGGTACAACTGGAAGTGACCAGGAATCCGCCGTTTTTGACCAGCTTCATACCCCTGAGGTTGATCTCTTTATAACCGGTGATCGCTTTCTGTATCTGTTCGCGGCTCTTGGTGAACGCGGGCGGATCGAGCATGA
Source organism: Hydrobacter penzbergensis (assembly GCF_900106985.1). Taxonomy (NCBI): domain Bacteria; kingdom Pseudomonadati; phylum Bacteroidota; class Chitinophagia; order Chitinophagales; family Chitinophagaceae; genus Hydrobacter; species Hydrobacter penzbergensis. Next base: position 33,127 of record NZ_FNNO01000021.1, read on the forward strand.
CCACATCGTACTGGCGGCCTTCCTTTCCCCATTGCTTCAGCACATCGAAAGCATTCATGGCTTCGAAGCGGCAGATGTTGTCGAGTCCGTTCAGCGCGGCATTGCGGTTGGCCTGCGCTACGGCATTTTCAGAGATGTCGAGTCCGAGTACCGACTTCGCCCCATAATGGGCGGCATGTATCTCAAAAGTGCCAGTGTAAGTAAATGCACCCAATACATCAGCGCCTTTTACAATATGTTGGATGGCACGGCGGTTATCCTGCTGGTCGAGGAAATAGCCGGTCTTTTGCCCGTTTTCAATGTCTACATGAAATTTCAGCCCGTTTTCGTTGATGATGATACTGGTGTCGAAAGGGGCCGATAAAAATCCTTTTTGTTGTTTTAATCCCTCCAGTTCCCGCACGGGCACATCATTCCGCTCATAAATGCCTTTGGGGGAGAAGATGGATTGCAGGGCCTGCACAATGGCCGGTTTCCAGCATTCCATCCCAAAAGAAAGGGTCTGGAGTACAAAATAGTCGTTGAATTTATCGATCACCAGGGCGGGCAGTTCATCGGCCTCACCAAATACCAGCCGGCAGTTTTCAACATATCCCAACTTTTGCCTGTACAACCATGCACGGGCTATCCTGTCGTGGAAAAACTGCTCATCGATGACTTCCTGCCGGTTCCGCGTCAGGAGGCGTACCAGTATCTGTGACTGGGGATTGATATAGCCGCGGCCGGCGAATTTCCCGTCACTGTAAGAAACTTCCACAATGTCACCCGCTTTTACTTCACCTGCCACCCGGTCTACCTCGTTGCGGAATATCCAGGGATGCCCGCCGGCAATGCGGGGAGTGATTTTTTTCTTCAAATAAACCTTTACCATGGCCGCAAAGATAGGGCCGGGAAGGGGTTATGATTGCCGCCGGATTCCTGTCATTTTTTCCTTTTCTTTGCTCCGGCAACATTTTTGACAATAGTTGCGGCATAACGTAATCATACTATGGAAGAGCAAGAAATGACGCAAAAAACGGAATCTGCCGAAAAAGACAACAGATTGGATATCAATACTGACGAAAATGCAGCCGGCACTTCACACCTGAATGAGCCGGTAGAGGACGAGAATGCAACGGAGAAGCTGGAAACCGCCCTGCAGGAGCAGAAAGACAAATACCTGCGCCTGATGGCCGAATTCGACAATTTCCGTAGAAGAACAGCCAAAGAGCGGTTGGAACTGATCCAGACTGCCGGAAAAGACGTGATATTGTCCCTGCTGGATGTGCTGGACGATTGCGACAGGGCTGAGAAACAGTTACTGGCCAATGAAGACCTCGTTGCACAAAAAGAGGGTATTATGCTGGTATTTAATAAACTTCGCAGCACCCTGCAGGCAAAAGGGGTAAAACCCATGGAAAGCATCCATCAGGACTTCGACGTGGAAAAACACGAGGCCATTACAGAAATCCCCGCGCCTGCTGAAGAGCTCAAAGGCAAAGTGATCGATGAAGTGATGAAAGGCTATTATATGAATGATAAGATCATCCGCTTTGCGAAAGTGGTGGTAGGAAAATAGAATTGCAATGACAAAAAGAGATTATTACGAAATCCTGGGCGTTGGTAAAACTGCTTCAGCCGATGAGATCAAGAAAGCTTATCGGAAGGTGGCTATGCAATTTCATCCCGACCGCAACCCGGGTGATAAAGCTGCAGAAGAGAAATTCAAAGAAGCAGCCGAAGCTTATGAAGTGTTGAGTGATGCTGATAAGAAAGCAAAATACGACCGGTTCGGACATGCAGCATTTGCACCCGGATCGGGCGGTGGAGGCGCACATTACGGCGGCATGAATATGGAAGACATTTTCAGTCAGTTCGGAGATGTATTCAGTGAGGATGTGTTCGGAAGTTTCTTCGGAGGTGCCGGCAGGAGCAGGGGAGGCGGAGGCCGTTCGGCAAGAGGCGTGAGGGGTTCCAACCTGCGCATCAAAATGAAACTCACTTACGAAGAGATAGCCAAAGGGGTTACCAAGCACGTGAAAGTGAAAAAGCATGTTACCTGTAATACCTGTGGCGGCAGCGGTGCCAAAGACCAGAGCAGTGTGCAAACCTGTAAGACCTGCGGCGGAACCGGGCAGATACGAAAAGTAACCAACACATTCCTGGGGCAGATGCAAACGGTAACTACTTGTCCAACTTGTAATGGCGAAGGCACTACCGTAACCGCTAAATGCGGTACCTGTAAAGGAGAGGGAAGGGTATACGGCGAAGAGACCATCAGCATAGACATACCGGCGGGCGTACAGGAAGGCATGCAATTGAGCATGAGTGGAAAAGGAAATGCAGGAGAGCGTGGAGGTGCACCGGGTGATCTGATCATACAGATAGAAGAGGAAGCGCATCCGGAATTGCAGCGCGACGGACTCAACGTGGCATACGACCTGCATATTTCATTCTCGGATGCGGCATTTGGTACCCAGTTGGAAGTGCCTACCATTGACGGCAGGGCTAAAATAAAGATACCGGCAGGTACACAGAGCGGAAAAATATTCCGGTTGAAAGGAAAAGGATTTCCGGAAGTGCAGGGATACAGTCGCGGTGATCAGTTGATACAAGTAAATGTATGGACTCCGCAACAACTTACCGATGAAGAAAAAGCAATGCTGGAGAAGCTCGGCAGGAGCGAGAACTTCAAACCGCAGCCCGGCAAGAGCGATAAAAGTTTTTTTGACAGGGTACGCGAAGCTTTCAATTAAAACACTTCGTCATCCCGAGCGAGCGAAGCGAGTCGAGGGATCTGCTAAAGATTTTATGAGGTCCTTCGACTCGCTTCGCTCGCTCAGGATGACGATTAAGCGAACCATTTAATAAACAGCGAAATAAGTGCGTAAATGCAAGTAGCAACAAACACTCCTTTCGCTGTTTTGTCTTTCCGCCGGTTGATATAGAATGTAAAGACCACTGCGTTTGCCATCAGTGAAATGCTGATGATGGCCGTGAGCAGTGATTTCTGCGCCATTAATACTTCAAAGAAATCTTTAAGAGAAAAAAGCCGGAACCGCACCAGGTAATAACCAAAAAGTCCCGCAACAGGAGCAATGAATCCGAGCGCCAGGCCTAATTTTAAGTTGTCTTTCTTGAGCATCAGAATTTCCAGTTTGTTTCCAGTTTCTTTTTGAGTTCATAGTGGGTGAGATCGAACTGTACGGGAACCACACTCACATAATTATTCTTGAGCGCCCATACATCGGTGTCTTTGCCTTTGTCGAAGTTGAGGAATTCACCGGTGAGCCAGTAATATTTTTTACCGTGCGGGTCTTTGCGCTCATCGAATTCCTCTTCGTATTTGGCGTAAGCCTGCCGGCACACTTTTACTCCTTTGATCAGTTTTTCAGTAACGGCGGGGAAATTAACGTTGAGGCAAAGGTGTTTATCGTGCTGTTTACCGTTCAATACTTTTTCAACGATCATACGGGCGTATCGCTGGGATGCCGAAAAATCGGCTTCGATGCTGTAATCGAGCAGGCTGAAGCCAATACTGGGGATGCTTTCAATGGCTGCTTCCAGTGCGGCAGACATGGTACCAGAATAGATCACGTTGATGGAATGATTGGCGCCGTGGTTGATGCCGCTGATACAGAGATCGGGTTTGCGGTGTATAATTTTATCAACTGCCAGCTTTACACAGTCAACCGGTGTGCCGCTGCAACTATAAGCTTCTATATCTCCGAACTGGTTCACTTTCTGCAGGCGCAGCGGATGACCAATGGTGATGGCGTGCCCCATACCACTCTGCGGCTTATCAGGAGCCACTACTACTACTTTACCTAATCCTACTACAGATTCTACCAATGCCCGGATACCGGGTGCCGCAATGCCATCGTCGTTGGTAACCAATATGATGGGAAGGGATGACTTCGAACGCGTTTTTTTAACCATGCTGTAAAGATAAGCAAGAGCAATATCAACTACATTTATAATGGAAGCATTGTGGTTGGTATACCCAAAGATTTGCTGGTCACTTTTACTTACCTTATGAGAACTGTTGGCGCTGCAAAAAAGAAAGTAGGGGAACAGCCTGTCCACATTTTAAATTTTAAAAAAAAGTCGCAGAAAATTTTGGCAAAGCTAAAAATATTAGTATTTTGCACTAAATCAGTTAGCTATGTCAAACGCCGGAAAGAATTTACGCTACCTGCGCAAGCTGCGTGGCTGGACACAGGAAGAGTTTGCCAATAAACTCAAGATCAAAAGATCGCTGGTAGGCGCTTATGAAGAAGAACGTGCTGAGCCGCGCCTGGAAGTAATGGAAGTGGTCTGCAATATTTTCAAGCTGGGTTTGGAAGACCTTTTATTCAAAGACCTGGCCGAGCCGCAGGGTGCCAGCTATTTGGAGAAGAGAAGGCAGCTTAAGATGGTTTCAGAAGTTACCCAGATCAGCTTTGTGCCGGTGAAGGCGGCGGCGGGCTATATGACCGGTTATGCTGATCCGGAATTTTTAGATGAGCTGAATACATTTACCCTGCCTATGCTGGCTCCCGGACAGTATCGTGCTTTTGAAATCATTGGAGACAGTATGTTGCCCACCCCCAGTGGTAGCGTAATTGTAGGAGAGAAGGTGGATGACCTGGAAGAAGTGAAGAACAGTAATACTTATGTAGTGCTTTCAAAAAATGATGGCGTGGTGTATAAGCGCATCATGAAGAATAACCGCCTCCGGAACAAGCTTACCCTCATCAGCGATAATCCGCAATACGAACCTTACAACGTGAGTACGGAAGATGTGCTGGAAGTTTGGAAAGCGGTGTACATCATGCAAAAAGCCAATACCACGCCGCGTTGGGATGTGAATCAACTGGCCGGTATGGTTAATAATCTCCAGGAGCAGGTGAGTACGCTCAAACGAAAGCTCAACTGATTGAATAGCTCGATGGTTCAATACGCAATGGCTTAATGCAGAGGAGATTCTTCAGAGATTGAAGATGTCTTTTGCAGCTTTGAAAGTATTGCAATGCGCTGTTACAATAGCTTTGATATCGGGGGAATAGCCACCACCCATGGCTACGGTTACAGGGATATTTCTTTTTTTGAGTTCGGTGAATACCAGTTCGTCCCGCTTCTTACAGCCATCGATACTTACTTTCAGTTTACCGAATTTGTCTGTGTCCAGTATGTCTACGCCCGATAAAAAGAAAGCGAAATCGGGTTGCACTTTTTCCAGCAGTACAGGCAGGGTATGAGACAATATTTGCAGGTATTCCTGTTCACCGGTACCGTCTTTTAAAGGAATGTCGAGGTCTGATTGTTCTTTGTGGAAAGGATAATTGTGCTGGCCATGCATGCTGAAAGTAAATACACGAGGTTCTTTCTCAAATAATTTAGCTGTTCCATTACCCTGGTGTACATCGAGATCGATGATCAATATTTGACTGGCCAGTTGGTGATGCAGCAAATAATTAGCAGCAATAGCCATATCATTCAGTAAACAAAAACCTTCACTCCGGTCGGCGAAAGCGTGGTGCGTTCCGCCGGCCACATTCAATGCAACACCATACTGCCTGGCATAACGGCAACAATCAATGGTGCCCTGTGCTATGATCAACTCCCGTTGCGTAAGGGCAGGCGATTGAGGGAAGCCGATCTTTCTTTGCTCTGAAGCGGAGAGTGTTTGATGCAACAGTTTTTCCAAGTACGCTTTCTGGTGTGTCAGCAACACGGTGTCTTCGTTACAGGCAAATGGTTCGAAGAGGTTTTCCTTTGCGATCACTCCTTCATGCAATAATTGCGCGGGAATGAGTTCGTATTTAAGCATAGGAAAACGATGCCCCTCAGGTAAGGGATGTGCATACAAAGGAGCATAGGCAATGTACAACATCGATCAGTTCAACGATTTTAGCTGTCCGCCTGCCTTGCGGATAAAATACAATTTCTTGTTTTCCAGGTAATCGGGTAACAGATGTTCTTTGCTCAAACGAATGGGTTGAAAGTCGAAGTCGTTGAATAAATGAAAATCTTTATCGGAAAGATGATTGATCAGACCATTGTTGTGCCTGAGCAATAATTTACCAAAATGATAAAGGGCTTCAAAGCCTTTGAAAGCCATATCGCTGGGCCTTGCCTGGAATCTCGCCCTGTATTTGGTAACCAATTGCTGTCCTGTTTTGTCCTTACGCAGGTAATTATAAGTGAAAGGAGTAGAGTATACGATCTCGGTATTCATCCGGTCCAATTCTTTTAATGCATCCCAGGTAGGCATCCCGATGGCTACAGAAGGGAAGTTTTTCGATTCATCCAATGCCCTTACCAGGTTAACACCGAATGCTTCATTCAGGGTACCGCAGATCACAATGTTTTGCTTTGTACTGTCGAGATAACCCGTCACCTGTTTCACGTTAAAAGTATCGGGCAGTTCAACAGTTTTGATCCTGAGCGGAACACCGGCTGTTTGCTGGCTTGCAGTGTTGAACTCGGACTGGATCATGTCTTCAAACAGGCCCTTTCTCCTGAACATGACCATGCTGTTGGTAGGATATATTCTTTGCAGGTAATGATACAGGCCGGCACAGTGTGTAGGCAGTGTGGGATTTACCAGTACAAAGAATGGATTGGCAGTAATGCCACCATCGTTGGGATAGGTGGCGGAAATAAGCGGGATGTTTTTATTGAGCGCAAAATCGGCCAGGAGCTTGATCTCGTTGCGTGTATTGAAAGAAGCGATGAGCAGCGATACCCCGTTCAGCTCCGGTTTTAGCAGCACTTGTGGCAACGGTTGGGTTAAGCTTTTGCTGTCGTAAAATAATACTTCCAGTTGCGCGTGTTCGGCTTGCAGGGAATCTATGGCCAATAACACACCATTGTAAAAATCGAGGCCTGGCAACATATAGCGCGGGAGGCTGTTGGTATTGCTCAGTTTGTAGTCGTTGCCTTTGAAAGCAGAATCGAGGTACACGGGGGCGAACACAGCAATCTTCAAAGGCTGCCGTATAGCAGTATCCTGGGCAATCGCCGAAAAAAGAAAACAACAGTAACAGGTAAACAGACAAGCATACTTTTTCCAATAGTGCATACCGTCATATTTGCTTCAATGTACTAAAAAAACTATTCCCATTCAATTGTAGCCGGCGGCTTACTGCTGATATCGTATACTACCCGGTTGATACCCCTTACATTGTTGATGATCTCATTCGAAATATGGGCCAGGAATTCATAAGGGAGGTGTGCCCAGTCGGCCGTCATGCCATCCACTGAAGTAACGGCGCGAAGTGCAACAGTATATTCATAGGTTCTTTCATCACCCATCACACCCACACTTTTCACAGGTAATAAAATAGTGCCGGCCTGCCATACGGTACTATAAAGGTTGTGCTTTTTCAGTTCCTGTATATAAATATCATCTGCGGCTTGCAGAAGTTGCACTTTCTCTTCGGTTACTTCACCCAGGATGCGGATTGCAAGACCCGGTCCGGGGAAAGGATGGCGGTTGATCATATCGGCAGGTATACCCAGTTCCAATCCCACTTTCCTTACCTCATCCTTGAACAGGAAACGCAACGGCTCTACCAGTTCAAGGTGCATGGTATCAGGTAAGCCTCCTACATTGTGGTGCGATTTGATGGTTTGCGAAGGGCCATGCACACTTACACTTTCAATAACATCGGGATAAATAGTGCCTTGCCCCAGGAATTTCACCCCTGCTATCTGTTGAGATTCTTCCTGGAATACATCGATGAACAATTTTCCGATCACTTTGCGCTTGGCTTCGGGATCGGTTTTACCCTTCAACTCGCCATAAAACAATCCTTTGGCGTCAACGCCTTTTACATTCAAACCCAACTGGCGATAAGTATGCAGCACTTTTTCAAACTCATCTTTGCGTAATACACCGTTGTCAACGAAAATGCCGTGCAACCTGTCGCCAATGGCTTTGTGTATCAGGGTGGCAGCTACGGTACTGTCAACCCCGCCGCTGAGCGCCATGATCACCTGATGATCGCCGATCTGTTGTTTGAGATGGGCTACGGTTTCAGTCACGAAAGAAGCGGGTGTCCAATCCTGCTTACAACCGCAGATCTGTACCAGGAAATTCTTCAATACCTTCTTGCCTTCTGTGGAATGATATACTTCGGGGTGAAACTGAATGCCGTAGAGCGGATGGGTATCGTTGCCGGTTTTGCGGAAAGCGGCAACAGGAATGCTTTCCGTTGTAGCCAGTATTTCAAAACCTTCCGGAAGCGCTACAATGGAATCGCTGTGACTCATCCATACCTGGGAACCGTCGCTGATGTCTTTCAGCAACACATCGTCTTTCTGGCGTTGCAGCCTGGCGCGGCCGTATTCCCGTTTGTTCGATTTGTCAACCCTTCCGCCAAAACACTTCGCCGTTAGCTGGGCGCCATAGCAAATACCCAGTACCGGCAGGCGCTGTATAAAAGCGGCAATATCTACCGCAGGCGCTTTTTCTTCGTTCACACTGAAAGGAGAGCCGCTGAGGATAATGCCTTTTAACCCGTCTTCAAATGTAAAAGACTGGTGATAAGGTATGATCTCACAATAAACATTGGCTTCTCTTACCGCGCGGGCTATTAACTGGGTATACTGACTTCCGAAGTCGAGGATGAGTATCTTTTCCGTCATGGCTGCGAAGGTATTGAAATTTCACGGGCCTTAACTGATCAATGGTCACAAATGCACAGGAACGGTAGGACAGGGTCTTTTCTTTTGGCTATCTTTAATTTCAAACAAATAATATGAAATATATTATACCTATATTGATGTTGGTGACGGCCTTGTGTTTCAGCGCCTGTAACTGGATACATTTCAAACGCATCGAAGGAAGCGGGAACAGGGTAACGGAAACGCGTCCCATTGAGCATGCAGAAAAAATAAGACTGGGATCGATATTCGATGTGGAAATCACCAAAGGTCCCACTACTTCTGTAAAAGTGGAGGCAGACGATAACATACTGCCTTATGTGGTCACCCGCATGGAAGATGGGTTCCTGCTCTTGGAATTGAGAGACCATATATATATTGGCCACTCAGCGGGCATCAAGGTATATATCACTACCGACCGGTTGGAAGAACTGCGTTTATCCGGAAGCGGCAATATTACAGGAAAGGGTAAGTTCACCGGGGCCGATAAACTAAAAGTGAAAGTATCGGGTATCGGCAACATGAACCTCGACGTGAATACCCCCGAGGTAGAAGCCGAGATCAGCGGCAGTGGCTCTGTTACCTTGTCGGGCGAAACCAGGAATGAGCAGGTCCGGATCAGTGGCATCGGCAGTTACAAAGGTGAAGACCTGAAGGCTGAATCTGTGAAAGTGCGGATATCAGGAGCAGGCAATGCAAAGGTTTTTGCCGATAAAGACCTGGATATACATGTATCGGGTATCGGATCGGTATATTATAAAGGAGCAGCTTCTATTACACAAAGCATTTCTGGCACGGGCAGCGTACATAAAATTGACTAAACCATTATTTTTTCATTATTTTAGGTTGAAAATTCACTGAAAGTAATGGAAAACGTGCACAGCATTTTACTGGTTGAGGATGAGATCAAATTAGGCAAAGCCATTCAGGATGAACTAGTTCGGCAGGGATATGAGGTAGAGGTGGCCACCAATGGGAAAGAAGCTGAAAAAATGTTTAAAAAACAGGCTTTTTCTTTGGTGTTGCTCGACATCAACCTGCCCTATAAAGATGGATTTGCCCTTTGCAGGGAATTCAGGAAACACAACCAGAAAGTGCCGATTGTGATGCTCACTGCAGCAGGTCAGATCAGTGATAAGGTAACGGCTTTTGAATTGGGTGCAGATGATTATATTGTAAAGCCTTTTCATTTCGATGAACTGTTTGCACGCATCAAAGTATTTCTCAAACGTTCTGAAAAACCCCGGAAAGCAGAAAAAATAGTTGTGCATGACCTGGTGATAGACCTTTGGGACAAATCGGTGAAAAGAAACGGCACCGATATTTCCCTCACGGCGAAAGAATTTACTCTGTTGGTTTTGCTGGCATCTAATAAAGAAAAAGTGATTTCCAAACAGGAGATTCTTTCGAAAGTATGGGACATGAGTTTTGACACCGGTACTAATACCATTGAAGTCTACATCAGCTTTTTACGGAATAAGATTGACAAGCCTTTTGAACAGAAACTGATCTATACCAAGCCAGGGTTCGGATATTACATCAAATAAACCCGGAGCATGAACCTCAAGTTACGGTTTGCACTGCTGCTCACTTTTTTTGTTGCCATCGTTCTGATCATTACATCTACGGCCATTTTCATCTTGGATTCGGGCTACCGGCGGGAAGATTTTTTTGAGCGATTAAAAAAAGACGGCCTGGAGTTCCATGATATAGTTGCTGAGATCAAGGCGCCCGGTGAAGCTGCCATTGTGATGCTGAAGAAAGCATTGCACAGCAATACTTCCTATGATGAAAAACTGGTTATATATGATTCAACGGGTGGTGTATTGAACAAACTGCCGGATACCGTGCATGAATTGATGGACAATGGCATGATGAAGAACATAAAAAACCTGAAAGAGTGGAGGCAGGAAAACGAAAATGTGCAAAAGGTTTGGTTGTATATACCTGAGACGCATTATTATGTTTTGTCATCGGGATATGATCTGCCGGGACTGAGCAAGTTGAACAACCTGAAGATCATACTGGCATCGGTTTGCATTGGGGCCTTGTTACTTACTTCTGTTTTTTCTTTCGCGTATGTAGGAGAAGCAGTGAAGCCACTCACTATGTTGAGTAACCAAATGGCTTTCATCAGCGAACAGAACCTGACTGAAAGGGTATCCGAAGATGGCAGGTATGAAGAGATCAACGAGATCGCCCGCAATTTCAATGAGATGTTGGAAAGATTACACAAAGCATTTGCAGTGCAGAAGAATTTTGTACAACAGGCTTCTCACGAATTACGCACTCCCTTGGCTTCCATGCTCGCTCAAACAGAGTTGGCCCTCAGGAAAAACCTGGGGGAAGAAGAATACAGGGAAGTGCTGTATTCGCTTAAAGAAGACGAACAATGCCTGATAGAGTTGACGAATTCACTCTTATTGCTTTCACAATACGGGCAGCTGAATTTTCAGTCCGACTGGCCCTGGCTGCGCATAGATGAGTTGCTGTATGAATCCATCAGCAGCATGAAAAAAATATATCCCGACATAGCGGTAACCGTATTCTTTGTGAAACAACCGGAATCGGACCATGATTGCCTGGTAGCGGGTAACGATTCCCTGTTGACATCGGTTTTCGCTAACCTGCTCAAGAATGCTTACAACTATTCATTCGACAAAAAAATAAATATTGGCATCGACATACACCATCGTCATGTGGAAGTGTATTTCGATAATAGGGGCGTGCACCTCTCGCCCGAAGAGGCAGAAAAGATCATGGGACCGTTTTTCCGTGGTGAGAATGCTGCGATGACCAAGGGTTTTGGATTGGGACTTTCCATTGTGCAACGTATCCTTACCGTGCATCATGGAACCATCACTTATACGGCCCTGTACGATGATACGAACCGTTTTACCGTGCGCTTACCCAAAGTGGAGGATCATCATTACATAATATAAAAGCCAACCGGCTACCGGTTGGCTTGCAATGATTTATCGGAAAGCTATAGATAAAGCTTACGCTGTAGCTTTATTTGCCTTTTTAGCCAGTTTGCTCTTCAGGTTGGCAGCTTTATTTTTGTGGATGATACCACGCTTAGCCAACTTGTCGATCATAGAAACAACGTCAGGCAACTGCTCGGTATAGGCCTTTTGGTCGGTGTTCGCTTTCAGACCGCGGATGGCATTACGGGTAGTTTTGCCATAGTAACGGTTACGATCGCGACGCTTAGCAGCTTGTCTCACATCTTTCTTGGTAGCTGAATGATTTGCCATGTTCTGTTTTTTTCAGGACGGCAAAGGTAAGGTATAGGAATCAAACAGGGAAATTTTCGGCAAAAAAACTGAAAAATCCATTTTCACCGAGATGGCATAAAAGCCATCTAAAATGGTGAAAATTAGCCGTATTTTATGCGGCTAATGACCGATATTTGCCCTCAATTTCAACAAAAAGCTGAATAATCTAGTCAAATGAAGGATTTTTCGTATATCACCAATTCCCATCCGGCCTTTATCGAAAGTTTGTACCAGGAATTTGTGAAGAACCCGGCAGGGATTGATCAGGATCTGCGTAAATTTTTTGAAGGGTTTGATTTTGCTGTTGCCAATCATGCGGGCGCAGCGGTAAACGGACAAACCGCTGTTGCTGCAACGGCGGCGATCGACTGGATGAAGGAAATCAGGGTATACCGCCTGATCCTGGGCTACCGCAATAAAGGCCACCTGCTGGCCAAGACCAACCCCATACGTCCGCGTAAAGACCGCGGCGCCAACCTGGAACTGTCTTTCTTCGGACTTTCCGATGCCGATCTGGATACGGTTTACCAGGCAGGCAATCTCATTGGCCTCGGCGCCACCAGCCTGCGCAATATCCTCGATCATTTGCAGAAATGTTATGCCGATAAAGTAGGTATTGAGTTCAAATACATCAGCGATCAGAAAAAGATCGACTGGCTCACCAACGAGATGGAGCGTAAATTCAATACGCCCGTTCCCATCACACAAAAGAAACGCATACTGGAAAAACTAAACCAGGGTGTGATGTTCGAAAAATTCCTTCACACCAAATACATTGGCCAGAAACGTTTTTCACTGGAAGGAGGAGAAACCACCATTGCTGCACTGGATGCCATCATCAATGTAGCCGGTAACAATGATGTGCAGGAAGTGGTCATTGGCATGGCACACCGCGGCCGCCTCAACGTATTGGCCAATGTGATGGGTAAAACTTATGAGCAGATATTCAGTGAATTTGAAGGAACGGCTGATATCGACCAGACCATGGGTAGCGGCGATGTGAAATACCACATGGGGTATGGCAGTGAAGTGCAAACAGCAGATGACAAACATATTCACCTCAAACTGATGCCCAACCCTTCGCACCTCGAAGCCGTAGATCCGGTGGTGGTGGGTTTTGCAAGGGCGAAAGCAGATGTATTGTACGGAAGCGATTTCGACAGGATATTACCCATACTGGTGCATGGAGATGCATCTGTAGCCGGACAGGGCATTGTGTACGAAGTGTTGCAGATGAGCAACCTGGCCGGTTATTATACAGGCGGTACCATTCACTTCGTGATCAATAACCAGATCGGTTTCACCACAGATTTTGATGATGCAAGGAGTGCCGATTATTGTACTTCTGCAGCGGCCATGATACAGGCGCCGGTATTGCACGTGAATGGCGATGATGCGGAAGCAGCTGTTAAATGTGCAGAGATCGCCACACGCTATCGCCAGGAATTCAACAGCGATATTTTCATCGATATGGTTTGCTATCGCAAACACGGACACAACGAAGGAGACGACCCTAAATATACGCAGCCACAGCTCTATGCATTGATCGACAAACACCCGAACCCACGGGAGATCTATACGCAATACCTCATGGAGAATGGCGAAGCCGATGCACAGCAACTGGCTAAGGAAATGGAAAAGAAATTCTGGGCCGATCTCCAGGAAAGACTGGATGAAGTGAAACAGCATCCGCTGCCTTACAAATACCAACAGCCCGAACTGGTATGGAAAAGCCTTCGCAAAGCAACAGAAGAAGATTTTGTTGCTTCACCCGCTACCAGTATCAGTGAAGAAGAAGTGCGCTCGCTTTTCAACGGCCTCATGAAATGGCCGTCTGATTTTCAGCCATTGAAAAAAGTAGAAAAATTATTGCAGGATAAGATCAAGCTGCTGGAAACAGAACAAAAGATCGACTGGGCTACGGCCGAACTGATGGCTTATGGATCCATTCTCTGCGAAGGAAATATTGTGCGCATGAGCGGACAGGATGTGAAGCGCGGCACTTTCAGTCACCGGCATGCAGTATTGCGCGATGAAAACACCAATGCTGAATACAACCGGCTCGACCATCTCCAGGAAAAGCAGGCGGCATTCCGCATCTATAATTCTTTGCTGAGCGAATATGGGGTATTGGGTTTTGAATATGGTTATGCCATGGCCAATCCCAATGCATTAGTGATATGGGAAGCGCAGTTCGGAGATTTTTGCAATGGTGCACAAACCCTGATCGACCAGTTCATTGCAGCAGGCGAACAAAAATGGCAGCGGCAGAACGGTGTGGTGATGTTGTTGCCGCATGGATACGAAGGACAAGGCCCTGAGCACAGCAGTGCGCGCATGGAACGTTTCCTGCAAATGTGCGCCGAACTGAATTTGGTGGTAACCAATATCACGAGCTCTTCCAATCTTTTCCATGCATTCAGGCGCCAGCTTACCTGGCCATTCCGCAAGCCGCTGATCAATTTCTCACCCAAAGCCAACCTGCGTAATCCGGGCACTTATAGTCCCGTCAGCGAATTTACCACCGGCGGATTCAGGGAACTGATCGATGATGCATTTGTAAAAGATGCTACACAGGTGAAGAAAGTATTGTTGTGCTCCGGCAAACTTTATTTTGAACTGGCCGACAAGCAACAGAAAGACAACAGGAACGATATCGCTATTGTAAGACTGGAACAGTTGTACCCGCTGCCTTACCGCCAGATTGATGCGCTGTACAAGAAGTACAGCAAAGCCACCTGGTTCTGGGTACAGGAAGAACCGCTGAATATGGGAGCCGCCAGTTTCCTGCAGATGAACCTGAAGAACATCAATTTTGGTGTGATCAGTCGCAATGCCAGCGCAGCCACTGCAACAGGATATGCTAAAGTGCATGCCCAGGAGCAATCGGAGATCATCGATACGGCATTCGGCATCTGATAATAAGATCAACCGCAGACCATCAAACCACAGATAATAAAACAGATATATGATCGAAATAAAAGTTCCAACGGTAGGAGAATCAATCAGTGAAGTGACGCTTTTAAAGTGGACGAAGAAGGACGGTGAGTGGGTGGAGCGCGATGAAGTGATCGCGGAACTGGAAAGTGAGAAAGCTACTTTTGAAGTGAATGCTGAGAAAGCGGGTGTGCTTACTACAAAATGGAAAGAAGGCGAAACGCTGAACATTGGGGATGTGCTGGCTGAGATCGACGAAACAGCTGCCAAGCCTGCAACAGCGGCTGCTCCCGTTGCAGAGAAACCTGCTGCTGCGCCTGCTAAAGCAGTAAGCGCTGAACCGGCTCCTGCAGCCAGAGCATCCGAAGTGAAAGCTACACCGGTAGCATCGGCGATCATAGCAGATAAAAAAGTAAATCCTTCCGCCATTACACCCTCCGGTGTTGGCGGAAAGATCATGAAGCACGATGTGCTGGAAGCATTGAACAATCCCGGCCGCAAATCATTCGACGGCGATGCATTGTTCTCCCGCAATGTACGCCAGGAGAAAATGAGCAATTTACGCAAGACCATCAGCCGCAGGCTGGTGGAAGCCAAGAATACGACGGCAATGCTCACCACTTTCAATGAAGTGGATATGGCCAGGGTCATGGAAGTGCGCAAACAATACAAAGACAAGTTCAAAGAAGTGCATGGTGTGAACCTGGGCTTCATGAGCTTCTTTGCCAAAGCCTGTGCCATTGCGTTGGGTGAATGGCCTTCTGTGAATGCTTATATCGATGGTGATCAGTTGATCTACCATGATTATGCCGATATCAGTATTGCAGTAAGTACACCGCGCGGATTAACAGTACCTGTGATCCGCAGCGTGGAAAGCCTGGGTATGGCAGAGATCGAAAGAAAAGTGGTAGAGCTTGCTGGTAAAGCTAGAGACAGTAAACTGACTGCCGAGGACTTGCAGGGTGGTACTTTCACCATTACCAATGGCGGTGTATTCGGAAGCCTTATGAGCACACCCATCATCAACATACCACAAAGTGCCATCCTGGGCATGCACAAGATACAGGACAGGCCCATGGCCATCAACGGGCAGGTAGTGATACGTCCCATGATGTACATTGCGCTGAGTTATGACCACCGCATCGTTGACGGACGTGAGAGCGTTAGCTTCCTGGTTCGCGTAAAAGAACTGCTGGAAAATCCTGAATTGTTATTGTTCGGCAAAGACCCCGTTAAGACATTACTGGAAGTATAAGGATAAGATAATCAATACGATAGTTTGAAAGGGGCTCCGCAAGGAGCCCCTTTTGTTGTAGTTATTCACCTACAAATATTTTATTAATAACGATATAAATTGCAGTACATAAATCCTATTCTATGAAGCTACCGTTACTCACCTACGGCTTGCTCCTGTGCACAATACTCAGCTCCTGCGAAAAGCAATTTGAGCTGAAGATGGCCAAGGGCGCCGATTCCGCATCCGGAAACCAAAATACTACCGGTGCTCTGATGAAGGTAGACGTTACCGGAAGAAAGGGCATCACTACCCGGCATTATGACTACGATGCAAATGGCCGGCTCATCAACATAAAGGTCGACAATGCAGAGCCCGACGGCGGCACGCAGGTACGACGCATGGTGCGCGACAGCCTTGGCAGGATCGTAAAAATAGTAGCCAATTTTAAATGGGGAAGCCAGGGCAGCGGCACTACCTTGAACGGCCCCGACAGTACCATCATCTACATGCATTATCCTTCGGCTACCAGTACACAGTTCGATTATACCTTTTCGAGTCTTAGCGTACAAGGCGTTACTTCAGCCGACAGCAGTGCCTACACATATACCAATGACCGGATCACTGAAATGGACACCTATTTATCATTGAATGGCGTGATGAATGTGCTCACCGCCAAAAAAACCTACAGTTACGATACCAATGGGAACATCACGCAAATGAAAACCTATATGCCCGACCCTTCGGGCTCGGGTGCCATGACCTCCTTGCTCACATTTACTTTCACGGCCGATGATAAGATCAACCCATTGCAAATGGGTAATGAAGGATTGATAGAAGGTGGAGACGGACAAAGTACCGGCAGGAACAATATTACCCGGATGGCTATTGATGCCAATGCTGTATTAACTTCTTATCCCAGCCAGGTTAGTACGATTACGTATCAGTATAATGCGAATAATAAACCGGCATCGGGAGATGTGGTGAGTTCGTTGATAGGCAATAGTTCCATCAAATATTATTACAAATAGGATTTTCCCTGCTTTGTTACAGTATTGATGCCGCTGTTACCCGCAGCGGCATTATTTTTACAACCGGATGAAATATGCGCATCAATATATGCGATCGGCCGAAACGATCATTGGTCTGTATGATGGTACAGTACCACTCGCTGTTTTTCTGAAACAGCATTTTGCCATTCAGAAAAAATTCGGTTCCCGTGATCGCAGATTCATCAGTCACCTTTGTTATTGCTATTACCGCATGGGGCATGCCAGCCTGCACCTGCCGGTAAGTAAACGGATACAAATGGCTTTATTCCTTTGCGAACCTTCACCCGGTGTGTGGAGCGATCTGTTTGAAACGCCGTGGCTGGAGCACTGGAGCGATGCATTACCGGCCCGTATCCAATACCTGCAATCGGTAGAACCCTCTTTTTCGATAGGCAGTGTATTTCCCTGGCAGGAGGCATTGAGCCTGACCATTGATGCAAATGGATTTGCGTGTTCTCATTTTATACAACCGCTTCTTTTTTTACGAATAAGACCCGGGTATGAAAAGATTGTTCCGCAAAAACTCAAAGATGCAGCCATTGCGTTTCAATCTTTGAACGAACACTGCATCGGGCTTGCGAATGCCAGCAAGATCGATACCCTTATTGCCATCGACCAGGAAGCTGTTGTACAGGATTACAATTCACAAAGGGTGGGGGAAAAACTTCCGGCAAACGTATCTACTGTATGGGATTGCTGTGCGGCAAGCGGCGGCAAATCTATCCTGGCAAAAGATATATTGAAGAAGATCGATCTTACCGTATCCGATATCCGGCTTTCCATCCTGCAGAACCTGAAACAACGATTCATACGTGCGGGGATTCAAGAGTACCAGGCTTTTGTGGCAGACCTGGCATCGGGCAAATCCGTTGCAACTGCAAAAAAATACAGTCTTATCATTTGTGATGTTCCTTGTAGTGGCAGCGGTACCTGGAGCAGAACGCCTGAACAATTGTATTATTTTGAACAGGAACGGATCGATCATTATGCATCATTGCAACAAAAGATCGTTCGCACAGCACAACATCACCTGGAAGAAAACGGATACCTTTTGTACATTACCTGCTCGGTATTTAAAAAAGAGAATGAAGAACAAGTGTCCTTCATTCAACAAAATTTTCCTTTGGAGTTGCTAAGTATGGAACTATTAAAAGGATACGACCGGAGAGCAGATTCACTGTTTACGGCACTGTTTAAAAAACGAGCTCACCCCGCTGGATGATACCACCGCCAATTACGTCGTTGCCTTCGTAGAATACGGCGCTTTGTCCGGGTGCAATGCTTTTTACGTTTTCATAAAAACGTGCACGGATGCCTTTGTCGTCATTATACAAATTGCTCAATGTGCCTTTGTCTTTGTAACGGATGCGCGTCATGGCTTCCATGCCATCGGTGATGCCATCGTATTTGATCCAGTTGAGTTTGCCAACGATCATATCGTTTTGTTCCAGGTCGGCTTCGTCGCCCAGTACTACGGTATTGCTGTCGGGATGGATGGCCGTTACATAAATGGGTTTTCCCAATGCAATATCCAATCCTTTGCGTTGTCCGATGGTATAGAAAGGATAGCCTTTGTGTTGCCCTAATTTTTTTCCGTCTTTGTCCACAAACCATCCGCCTGCTACCTGGTCTTCCAGTCCATCTACCCGTCTTTTCAAAAAACCGCGGTAATCGTTATCCGGCACAAAGCATATCTCGTAGCTCTCGCTTTTTTTAGCGAGCTCCGGGTAGCCCATATCCATGGCCATCTGGCGGATCTCTGTTTTATGGTATTTGCCCAGGGGCATGATGGTGCGACTCAGCAATTCCTGGTCGAGCCCCCATAACACATAACTCTGGTCTTTGGTATCGTCTTTCCCTTTGCTGATCACATAGCGATCATTGGTATGCTTGCGTATCTCTGCATAGTGACCGGTTGCAATGAAATCGCAGTCGAGTGCATTGGCACGTTTCAGCAATGCCCGCCATTTGATATGGGTGTTGCACATCACACAGGGGTTGGGCGTGCGGCCCGCCAGGTATTCTTCCACGAAATTTTCGATCACGAAATCACCGAACTCTTCGCGGATATCTAAAATGAAATGCGGAAAACCATGGTGCACGGCCGCCTGTCGCGCGTCGTTAAAAGAATCGATATTACAGCAGCCTGTTTCTTTTGAACTGCTGCCACTGCTGGCATAATCCCATGTTTTCATGGTAATGCCCACGACTTCGTATCCCTCATGATGCAACATGAGAGCCGTAACGGTACTGTCGATACCGCCACTCATTGCCACTAAAACCTTTCCTTTACGGCTCATGATGAATTGATTAATTTCGTGCAAAATTAAAAAAACTAAACCGAAAGGGGTGTTAAGGATGCTATCTGCTGATACACAGCGGGTTTCGAATAGCGGAAAAGATTTGCGATATCTACCTGACGGGTTGTTGGCGCCTTTTCACGATATTTACTAAAACAGATCTATTATGATAAAACTTCAAGTGATTGGTAACCTGGGTAAGGATGCGGTTCTGAACAATGTGAATGGGAAAAATGTGATCAATTTTACGGTAGCGCATACAGAACGTTTCAAAGATGCACAGGGTAATCAGAAAGACAGGACTACCTGGGTGGATTGTGCTTACTGGACCGACAGGACCGGTATCTCTCCCTATTTGAAAAAAGGAACACAGGTATATGTAGAAGGAACACCGGATGTAAGAACCTATACTACCCAGGATGGCCGCAACGGTGCTTCATTAACCATGCGTGTGTTGAGCGTACAGTTACTCGGCAGCCGTTCAAATGAAGGAGGAGCATCGCCTGGTGCGCCTGCTTATACACCAGCTTATAATCAACCGGCGCCGCCTTCAGCCAGCGATATCACCGAGCCGATCGATGACCTGCCGTTCTAACCGGATAATACGAGCTAATATTTATGAAGAGGCCGTCTCAATACAATAATTGAGGCGGCTTTTCATTTTGAGAGGAGAGCGGGCATTTAAAGCTGGGATTAGATTTTCTGAGAAGTACCTG
>NZ_FNNO01000015.1:0-107317 GCF_900106985.1 Hydrobacter penzbergensis
ATTGTATGATAACCTATATCTTTTTATTCACCTCCATTGTGCACAAACCCACCCTTAAAAATAAAAAGAGGCTGCCCTTTTGAGACAGCCTCTTTGTCTTTTATCCGAAAATTTTATTTACCCAGTTTGGCTTTCAGGTTCTGGTCCAGCGCATCGAGGAATTCCTCGGTGTACAGGTAATGTTCACCATGGTTCACTTTATTGCCATGGATACATACAGCGAGGTCTTTGGTCATCTTACCACTTTCCACTGTTTCTACACATACCTGCTCCAGTGCTTGACAGAAATTGATCAGCTCCTGGTTACCATCCAGCTTACCACGGAATTCCAGTCCACGTGTCCATGCAAAGATGGAAGCGATGGGGTTGGTAGAAGTAGGCTTCCCTTTCTGGTATTCGCGGTAGTGACGTGTTACGGTACCGTGTGCGGCTTCAGCTTCCATCACTTTGCCATCGGGTGTTACCAGTGTGGAAGTCATCAGTCCGAGTGAACCGAAACCTTGTGCAACTGTATCGCTCTGCACATCCCCATCGTAGTTTTTACAAGCCCATACGAAATTACCATGCCATTTCAGTGCACTAGCCACCATGTCATCGATCAGACGGTGTTCGTAAGTGATACCGGCTGCATCGAAAGCAGCTTTGAATTCTTTCTGGTAAATGTCTTCAAAAATATCTTTGAAACGGCCATCGTATTTTTTAAGGATGGTGTTCTTGGTAGAAAGATACAGGGGCCATTTTTTCATCAGGGCCTGGTTAAAGCAGGCGCGTGCAAATCCCTGGATACTTTCATCGGTATTGTACATGGTGAGGGCTACGCCATCGCCTTTGAAATTGTACACTTCGAATTCCTGAACGGTTCCGTCTTCTCCTTCGAATTTAACGGTGAGCTTGCCCTTTCCTTTGGTCACAAAATCTGTGGCGCGGTACTGGTCGCCAAAAGCATGACGGCCAATGCAGATGGGGGCAGTCCAGTTGGGCACCAGCCTGGGCACATTGGAACAAACGATGGGCTCACGGAAAACGGTACCATCGAGAATGTTACGGATGGTTCCGTTCGGGCTCTTCCACATTTGTTTCAGGTTGAATTCTTTCACACGCGCTTCATCGGGTGTGATGGTAGCACATTTGATACCAACGCCATATTGCCTGATGGCATTGGCCGCATCTATCGTTACCTGGTCGTTTGTCTCATCACGGTATTCCACGCCAAGGTCATAGTATTTAATGTCAACTTCAATATAAGGAAGTATCAGTTTTTCTTTGATGAATTTCCAGATGATCCTTGTCATCTCATCTCCATCCAGTTCCACGACCGGATTAGCTACTTTGATTTTTTGTGGCATGAACGATTGCTTTTATTGATTGTAAAACGGAGCAAATGTACGTCAAATGAAGTTTCAAAATTTGGCTAAACATTCACGATTAATACCGGTATGGGCAGCGCGTGCCTTACGTCTTCAATGGTTTCCCCGAAGAGATAATCCTTGAGACCGCTGTGCCTGTGGGCGCCCATCACCAGCAGATCGGCCTTCGAATCCTTCACGATCCGGATGATCTCATTCACCCGGCTCCGGTATCCCAATGCGGTCTCTACATGGTAACCCATGTCGCGCAGCTGGTGGGCATAGGCCTCCAAGCGGTTACGGTCGCGGCGGGTTTCGTCGTCATCGCTGGCCGATCCCAGGTAGCTGGCCGATACGCTTTCTACCACGTGCAATAAAATATAGTGGACCGATTTTTTGCCCTGGGTTACCGCATGGGCGATGAGCTTTTCATCGGCAATAGAAAAATCAAGCGATACCGCGATCCGTTCTGTGGGTTTCACCACCAGGTTGCGCAGGTTTGCTACATCGCCGTGCATGGGAGGAACCTGGCGGCGGGCTTTGTATTTGCGCACCAGGGGCTGGAAAGTCATGATGAGGAACAGCCAGGTAAACCCGGGTATCGCCAGCGCCACCAGTATTTTCCATATCCAAAGTCCTTCTGAATGGAACAATTGCGTTGTTTCTTCAGCAACCAATTTTACGTTAAGGATCACCAGGATCAACGCTACCAGCCAGGCCAGTACTTTGATGCGCCAGGAAATGGCAAACTCCCCCATCGTTTCTTTATCGCTCACAAAATGGATCAGCGGGATCACGGCAAAGCCCAGTTGCAGGCTCAGTATCACCTGGCTCAATACCAACAGGTCGTCTACTTTTCCTTCACCATAAATCAATATCACTACTACTGCGGGTATGATGGCAATGAGGCGTGTGAGCAATCTTCTGAGCCAGGGATTCAGTCGCAGGCGCAGGTATCCTTCCATCACAATCTGACCCGCCAAAGTACCTGTAACGGTTGAGCTTTGTCCCGCTGCGATCAAAGCCACTGCAAACAACACCGGCGCCAGTCTCGTACCCAACAAGGGTTGCAACAGGCGATGGGCATCTTCAATCCGTGCCACTTGTGTGTTACCAGTCTTGAAAAAAACGGCTGCTGCCAGCACCATGATGGCAGTGTTCACAAAAAAAGCGCTGTTCAATGCAATGAAACTGTCGATCAGGTTGTACCTGATGGCCCGCCATATCCCTGGCTTATCATCACTGATCTTTCTTGTCTGTACCAGCGCCGAATGCAGGTACAGGTTATGCGGCATCACTGTAGCGCCAATGATACCTACTGCAATATAGAGTGCATCGTTATCGAGTGCAGAAGGCACGAGGCCGGTTACTACTTCTTCCAGGTGAGGTTCAGCGAGAAACAATTCCACCAAAAAAGAACACCCGATCGTAGCCACCAATGCAATGATGAAGGCTTCCATTTTGCGAATGCCGTAACGCTGCAACAAAAGAAAAAGAAAAGTGTCGAGCAGGGTAATAACGGTACCCCATATCAATGGCAAGCCTGTGAGGAGGTTGATACCAATGGCCATGCCCAGCACTTCGGCCAGGTCGGTAGCGGCGATGGCCAGTTCGGCCAGGATGTAGAGGCAGAAGTTAACCAGTGGCGGATAGGTCTCGCGGTTGGCTTGTGCCAGGTCGCGACGGCGAACGATGCCCAGCCTGGCGCTGAGGCCCTGCAGGAGCAAAGCCATTAAGTTGCTCATCAGCAATACCCAAATCAGCTGGTAACCAAAGCGGGAACCTCCCTGCAAATCAGTAGCCCAGTTACCGGGATCCATATAACCCACACTTACCAGGTAAGCAGGCCCTATATAGGCCAATATGCGCTTCCACCCTTTGCGCGGGGTGGTAGTATCTACCGATTCATGCACTTCACTCAGCGACTGGTCTGTCTGCACCCTGTTCATTATGAGTCTAAATTAAACATTTAGACAAATCTAAATTATTTTATCGATAACACTGTCCGCCTAGTCACTTCACGCGAAACGCTTACATTTATGGCATAAAACCGGGCAAAGCAATTATTACACAAACAATATCTGAATGAAAAAATGGATCGCTGGCTTTTTACTATTGGGTATTTTATCCTGTAAAGAGAAAAAGACCGACTTCTCAGGCGATGTGCCGCTCAAAGCTTCCGATTTTATCGGAGCGTTTCCGAAGATCACAACGGTATTCAATGTGACGGATACCAATGTAGGCAAAAAAGCAGATACCCTTACCATCGGCTACAAGGCGCTGGAGCAGTTTGTGCCCGACAGTGCGCTTGATATACTAACGGGGAAAGATAAGAAGCGCTTGCAGATACACCCTGTTGGATTGATCGAAAAGGACAAGGAAAATTATCTCCTGCTCAATTTCGTTAAACGGAACAAGACAACCCTGGGAGTGATCGTGACCGATAAGAAGATCAAATTCCTGGGTGCCAAAGAGCTGTTATCCAATGCCAGGGATGATGGATATACGCATTCTGTTTCTGTGAACCGCGAGCCCACTTTCATCGTCAGCAAAGAAAGGATGGGGAAAGACAATACCCTGTTGTTTTCACGTACCGGCTGGGTGTTCAACAATGCGGGATTGTTCATGGTAGCGATACATGATTCCAATGAAGAACCGCGGAAATCGGCTATCATCAACCCTATTGATACATTGTCGCGTAAAAACAAGCTCAGCGGCGATTATGTGCAGGATAAAAAGAATTTTGTATCGTTGCGTGACGGAAAAGATCCCAGCCACTATGTCTTCTTCATTCATTTTGAAAAAGATGGTGGCAGTTGCACCGGTGAACTGAAAGGCCAGTTGGTTATTCATACACCCAATACAGCCCAATTTTCAGCGAGTGGCGACCCCTGTGTGATCGATTTCAACTTTGAAGGCAATACATTAAAGATCAAGGAAAAAGGTAGTTGCGGCAACCATCGCGGTATCAAATGTTTCTTCGATGATTCCTTCCGTAAGAAAAGGGAACCCAAAACCGCCCGTAAGCAGGGGTAACCCGAACGATTGTATCAATCTTAAACATGTTTCCCACAGACCAATGTGTATAAAATACATGTTAATTGAAAAAACCTATATTGCGCAACTAAATTGTATCAAAGCAAGCAACCCATCATGAATTTCAGAAATTTCCAGGTTCCCTATCAGATCAGTGAACAGTACAGCAAGAAAGCGGCTTATTTTTCTATGGAATTTGCCGTTCATCAACCTTTGAAAATATACAGCGGCGGCCTGGGCTTCCTGGCCGGATCGCATCTGCGCAGCGCCTATGAATTGCGGCAGAACCTTATCGGTGTGGGCATTTTATGGAAATACGGTTATTACGACCAGGCACGTAACCAGGACCAGACCCTGCAGGTGACTTTTATGGAAAAGCTCTACAGTTTTCTGGAAGATACCGGTATTAAATTCCAGATATCGATACATGATCATCCGGTATGGGTGAAAGCCTATTACCTGCATCCGGAAACTTTTTGCAGTGCACCCCTGTTCCTGCTGAGCACCGACTTGCCGGAGAACGATTATGTATCGCAAACCATTACCCACCGTTTATACGATGCCAATGTGGCCACTAAAGTGGCTCAGTTCATCCTGTTGGGCGTGGGTGGCGCGAAGCTGATAGACGAGCTCGGTTTCAACCCCGATGTGTATCACCTGAACGAAGCACACGGCATTTCTTCCGCTTTTTACCTGCTCAACAAATTCAAGAGCGTAGAGAAAGTGAAGGAACACCTGGTATTCACTACCCATACACCCGAAGAAGCCGGCAACGAGAAGCACGATATTTATCTCTGTCATAAAATGAGTTATTTCTGCGGACTCAGCATCGATGAAGTGCGCAAGCTCACCGGCATCAAAGACGACCAGTTCAACCATTCACTGGCAGCACTTCGCTTTGCCCGCAAAGCCAACGGCGTATCTGCTTTGCACGGTCGCGTGAGCCGTGAAATGTGGAAGAACTATGAAGGCATTTGTCCGATCGCTTCCATCACCAACGCGCAAAACTGGCGTTACTGGGCCGATAAACAATTGTATCGTTTCCAGGAAGAAGGCAATGATCTTGGGTTCGATGACCGCAAAAAATACCTGAAGAAAAGGGCTTTTGAGATCGTTGCCGATCAAACCGGGAAGGTTTTTGATCCGAATGTGCTCACCATTGTATGGGCCAGGCGTTTTGCCGGCTACAAGCGTGCCGATATGCTCACCTACGATATGGAGCGTTTTGAGGCATTGCTGAATAATCCGAAATACCCTGTACAGATCATCTGGGCAGGTAAACCCTACCCTGTTGATTACCCGGCTATTTCGCAGTTCAACAACCTGGTACACCTGAGCAAGAACTACAAAAACGTAGCAGTATTGATCGGTTATGAACTGGGGTTGAGCAAGCGATTGAAGCAGTCGGCCGACGTATGGCTGAACAACCCGCGTGTACCCCGCGAAGCATCGGGTACCAGTGGTATGACGGCCGCTATGAACGGAGCCGTGAACTTTTCTACCGATGATGGCTGGATACCTGAATTCGTGAACCATGGCAACAATGGTTTCGTGGTACCCAAGGCCGATTATGGCAACATGACCGTACATGACCAGGACGAATACGACCTGCATAAGGTGTATGAAATCCTGGAACAACAAATACTGCCCATCTACTACGATAATTTCGATACCTGGAGGCAGATCATGAAAAACGGTATGCGTGATGTGCGTTTCCAGTTCGACAGCAACAGGATGGCGCATGAGTACTACGAGATCATGTATAAATAGATGTTAGTTGTGAGTTGTTAGATTAATTCTAGCAA
Source organism: Hydrobacter penzbergensis (assembly GCF_900106985.1). Classification (NCBI taxonomy): domain Bacteria; kingdom Pseudomonadati; phylum Bacteroidota; class Chitinophagia; order Chitinophagales; family Chitinophagaceae; genus Hydrobacter; species Hydrobacter penzbergensis. Next base: position 6,188 of record NZ_FNNO01000015.1, read on the forward strand.
CTCACAACTAACAACTCTCAACTATAATTCTATCTTTGGCGGATGAATAAAGTTGCCCTAGCTATTACCGGAGCCAGCGGAGCCATTTATGCAAAGCTGTTACTGGATAAGTTGTTATTGCTGAAAACACAATATGCTGAAGTGGGTATTGTGATGAGCAAAAATGCAGAAGAGGTATGGCAGACAGAATTAGGCAATGATAGTTATCGCAAATACCCTTTCCGTTTTTTTGATAAACATGATTTCAAAGCGCCCTTTGCTTCGGGATCGACGCATTACAATATTATGATGGTAGCGCCCTGTAGTATGGGCACGCTGGGCAGGATTGCAAGTGGTGTAAGTGACGATCTGGTTACCCGTAGCGCCGATGTGATGCTGAAAGAAAGACGCAAGCTCATTTTACTGGTGCGCGAAACGCCTTACAACCTTATTCATATCCGGAACATGGAAACAGTAACACTGGCAGGGGGCATTATTTGCCCTGCCAGTCCTTCTTTTTACAGTAAACCTGTTACCATTGAGGCAGCTGCATCTACTGTAGTAGATCGCATGCTCGATTTAGCAGGATTTGAAATTAACAGCTTTCGTTGGGGGAGCGCTTAACTCTTGGCTTTCAGAAAATCGCTCACCAGATAACTGATCAGCTTCCCTGTATCGGCGCTGGTTCTTCCGTTAGACAACTGTGCAGCACCTTCACAAATATGCAGATATGCCACTTTGCTGTCTGCTGCCGTAAAATTGATATACTGTCGGGCATGCTGAATGCTGATACCGGCTGGACTGGAAGCGCTGCTCAACACATTTGCAACTGAATCGAGGTCTATTTCTATTCCACACAGACTATCTTCTGTAAAGCCTGTTGCATGGCCAATGGCTTGCAGGAAAGTTCTTTTTTCGTGCACGAATATGTCTTCATAAGTAATGCAATCAACAAAGGGATTGTTCACAATATCCATCCACACATTTTGAGGCAGGTAGTTTTCATGTATGCCCACCACACAATATTTTTCCAGGTAACCATCGGCCTCTGCGTAAGTAAAACCGTTACCGCTGTGCCGGCCTTCCATGGGCCTGAAATCGGTGTGGGCATCAAGGTTAATGGCATTGATCTGTGCAATGGGCAGGATACCTGCTTTGTGAAATCCTTTGGCAGCGCCTTTGATGCAGGGATAAGCATTATTATGCCCACCACCAATGACAACCGGTATCTTTTTATTCTGCGTAATCATATGCACCAACTGCTCCACTTCATCATCGATCATGTTAACAGCATGCCGGCGGGCTTCCAGCTTCTCGTCGAAATCATGGGCATTTTGTTCTATCAGGGATTCAATGTCTGAGAAATCAAAATGTCCCAACAGGAGGATATTACTCCCTTCCAGGAAATCATTGCTCTGAATATTCAGGAACGACTGTAAAAAAGGCACCCAGACCGAATCGGCTCCTCCGATACCCATATTGGCTTTTACTCCGATGTCTTCGGGTATACCAAACAAAACAAATGGCGCAGTGGACTGTTGCAATGTTGTTTCGAGTAAATGGGGGCCGGCCGATACCTGCACCCGCTCTCCGAGCTTGGTTTCATAACGGCGGATTTTTGTGAGAGACAAAACATCCTGCTTGTCGTAGAATTTAAAATGCTTCATCTTATTAACAGGTTTCCTTTCCGGTTAAGTTAACATATTCACCCGAAAACATAAAATCACTTTTCTATCCATTCTCCGTTGATCATCACCCTGTCTACCAGGTTCGACCCGAACGCATAAGGCAAATAAGCCAGCGAAGGGATGGGTTTCGTAAAAATGAGGTTGGCTTTTTTACCTACTGTAATACTACCCAGTCGATCGCCCAATTCCATAGCATAAGCGCCGTTCATCGTGGCGGCATTGATGGCTTCTTCGGGTGATAGTTTCATTTGTATACAGCTCATGGATACCACCAGGTTCATATTGCCGCTTGGGCTCGAGCCGGGATTGTAGTCAGACGCCAGCGCTATGGCACAGCCTGCATCTATCAATTGCCTCGCTGGTTGAAAAGGCATGCGCAGAAAAAAGGCGGCCGTAGGCAACAATGTACCGATGGTATTGGAAGCAGCGAGCGCTTTAATGGCATCAGCATCCATGGTTTCGAGATGATCTACTGATAGGGCACCCAATTGTACGCCCACTTGTACACCGCCCGAGAGATGCAATTGGTTGGCGTGTATTTTGGGTTTCAATCCTGCCATCATACCTGCTTTGCAAATGGTGATGGTTTCAGCCGGTGAAAAGAACCCTTCTTCACAAAAAACATCGATGTAGTCGGCCAGTCTTTCTTTTGCTATCTCAGGTAACATATCATGAATCATGAGATCGATGTAACCCTGGTGATCATTACGATAAACCAGTGGATAAGTATGTGCCCCTAAAAATGTAGCTTTGATGGGGATGGGTGAAACGGCCTTCAGCTTTTTGATCACCCGCAGCATTTTCAACTCTCCTTGCACCGATAAACCATACCCGCTTTTGATCTCAATAGCGCCTGTACCCAGGCGGATCAGTTCATATAAACGTTGCAGCGATTGTTCGAAAAGCTGCTCTTCGGGCATTTCCTGCAGCTTGCGGGCAGAGTTAAGAATACCACCGCCTTTGGCGGCGATGGCTTCATAGCTCATTCCCCTGATCTTGTCTACAAACTCTTCTTCCCTGCTGGCTGCAAAAACCAGGTGGGTATGACTGTCGCACCAGGCAGGTAAAACAAAAGCGCCCCGGGCATCAATGACGGTTGGATTCGAAAGTTCCTGCTTATCAATGTCTTTCATGAGACCATACGCTGCAATCCTTTCATCATCCAGCAACAAAAAAGCATCTTCTACACAAGGCAGTTCTCTTAGTGCCGCACCTCGCAAAACAGTGCTGGTATTTCTTGTACCGACCAGGCATTTAATGTGGGTAATCAACCTGAGCATGTACACAATATACCCCCTTTCCACTTGTTAAACAATCTTGTGCAGATACATGGTTCAAAAGAATGTTGTACATTGCATATATGCATACCTGCAGCAGTTTTGTTTTTTTGACAGCGCATTTTGCCTGGATGTATCGCGGCCTCAATCCCATGCCCGATCATTAAGTTCATCTGTGTAACAACGGAAAACTTAATTTTTTCATCAACCCAACATTTTATGGATCAACTATTATCGGTTACCTCGGAAATCGGTACCCTGAAACGTTTATTGGTTCACAGTCCGGATAGCGGACTGGGAAAAGTAGTACCATCGAAAGCGCAGGACTGGTTATTTGAAGACATCGTTCACCTCGACACCATTCGCAAAGACGAATACGATTATTACACCAAATTATTACTCTACTTCCTCGATCCTGAAAAGATCAATGGGAAACTCAGTACAATTGACGATCCTGCTTCCGACAGAAGTTTTTACAAACCTTGCCACCCTTCTTTTTTTCAATCGGATAAAGTGATAGAACTGGAATGGTTACTGGCAAGCATACTGGACAGCCACGAGATTAGGGTAAAACTGGTGGCTTCTGTTTGTGCCATAGAAGGATGCACATACCGTGTGCAACAGGAACTGCTGAACTATACACCCAACGACCTGGCCAAAACATTTATCACCGGCTCTTCAACAGACAAGCACCTGCTGTTTGCCCCCATTCCCAATTTTATTTTCACCAGGGATATTGGCATTACCATCAAAGACCACTTCTTGCTCAACAAACCAGCCAAGAAAGCACGCACACGCGAAGCATTACTGGCCAAGTATATTTTCTTCCATCACCCTTTCTTTGAAAAATGGAAACAGAATATCATTGAGCTGACGGACTCGCACCATGGCTTCCTGTTGCCCAAAGACGATGACGATCGCAAGATGACGCTGGAAGGCGGCGACATCATGGTAGTAAGCGATAACCATGTATTGGTAGGCGTTAGTGAAAGGACCAGTTCAGAAGCGGCAGCCAGGATCACCAATATCCTGTTTGAAAAAAACATCGTAGAAAAAGTAACCATCATCCGAATTCCCAAGAAAAGGGATTACATGCATATCGACACGGTATTCACACAAGTAAAGCGGGATGTGTGGGTGATGCTGGGTAATTTCTCGCGCAAAGTCACCCGCCAGGAAGATGCCAATGCCATTGAACGCGTGCTGGAGATCAAGAAAGAAGAAAAGATCAAGATCCTGCAATTCCATAAAAAGCAACCTCATCACCCCATTACATTTGAAAGCCTGGAAGACCTGCTGACCGATGTGAGCAAAAATGATCTGCATTGTGAAGGAGAAGTACAGTTTATTTTCTCGGGAAATAATGAGTTCCCTTATAATGCCAGGGAACAATGGACAGATTCCTGCAACCTGCTGGCCCTGAAAGAAGGGGTGGTATTGGGATACGACCGTAACGATAAAACAACAGAAGCCTTTCGCAATGCCGGTTTCAGGATCGTTTATGCAAAAGAATTGTTGCAGCAATTGGATGCAGGAACAGTGATCATTGATGAAATATCCGATACACTCATACTGATGCCATCGGCCGAGCTTTCGAGAGCCAGGGGTGGATTTCATTGCATGAGTTTGCCTTTGTGGCGTGAACCTTTACAATAATACCCATGCAACACAGTTCACATATACTCATGATCAAACCGGTGTGTTTCGATTTCAATACCGAAACAGCTGTGAACAATAGTTTCCAGGTACAATCGAACGACGAAACATTACAGGAAAAAGCGGCTGCAGAGTTCGACCATTTTACCAACCTGTTGCTGGATAATGGTATTGAACTGACTATTGTGCATGACACACCCGAACCGCATACGCCAGATTCTATTTTCCCCAATAACTGGATCTCTTTTCATACCAACGGCACCATCTGCCTCTACCCCATGTTTGCTGTGAACCGCAGGCAGGAAAGAAAACAACAAGTACTCGACCGCATCAACGAGCAATTCAAAGTGGCGGGTATAGTAGACCTTACTGGTTATGAAAACAATGGGCTTTTTTTAGAAGGTACCGGCAGCATGGTGCTCGACAGGGATCATGCCATTGCTTATGCCTGCCTCTCGCCCCGCACGAATGCTATTGTGCTGGACGACTGGTGCAAACGTTTCGGATACAGGGCTGTTCGTTTTACCGCAACCGATGCCAAAGGTATTCCCATCTATCATACCAACGTAATGATGTGTGTGGCGGATGTTTATGCAGTGATCTGTTTGGAAAGTATTGCCAGCAACACAGAAAAGCAACAAGTGGTGCAAGCTTTACAAAGCAGCGGCAAAGAGATCATCGACATCAGCTTTGAACAGATGAATCGTTTTGCGGGGAATATGCTACAGGTACACAACAAGTACGGTCAGCATTTCCTGGTGATGTCGTCACAGGCTTTTCATAGCTTAACAAAAGAACAGGTACAAAAACTGGAATCGTTCAATCCCATCCTGCATGCCGATATTACTACCATTGAAACCAATGGCGGTGGCAGCGCCCGTTGTATGATGGCCGAAGTTTTTCTTCCTACAAAAAGCTGAGCCTTACCCCTTCTTCAAAATCAACCGGTGCATAACCCAATTCGCGGATGGCTTTGCTGATCTTCAATCCCGAGCGTTTGGCCCTGCGCACCGGCTCGGGGAAAGTATCGGAAGTAACGGGTTGGATCAACGCACTGTTGAGCCCCAATGTCTTTGCCACAGTAAGCGCCATCTCATAAGGCGATACAATGTTCTTACCGGCCAGGTGGTACACACCTCTTGTACGATGTTCTATGATCTGTGTAATACCCGCACAGAGATCGCCCACATAAGTCGGCGTACGTTGTTGATCGGTTACTACTTTAATGGCCTTGCCTTGTTCCAGGTTGTTCTTCACCCAGTGTAAAAAACTGGGACGCATACCCTCGAGACATTTGCCATAAATGAAGACCGGTCGCACAATACAGTGATCCAATACACTTTGTTGCAGCAGTTGTTCTGCCCGCAGCTTGCTTTCTCCATAGAAATTCAACGGTCCGGGTTCATCGTCTTCACTATGAGGGCCATCTTCCCCAAAAATGAAATCCGTAGAAATATATACAAAATGCGAATTTGTATTTTTAGCAGCATCTGCCAGGTAACGGGTAGCTTCTACATTGTATGCAAGACATTTTTCAGAATCTGCATTGCACTCATCGGGTTTGCTCAACGCCGCAGTATGTACGATGGCATCGGGCATCAAATCGCGAATTATTTGCGTTACTGTACGAACATCCGTTAGTTCCAGTGAATGGTAACAAATATTTTTCACGGGTGAAAACCTGCTCTCTCCCCGTGAGAGTGCATGCACTTCAAACCCTTTACCAGCAAGGGATAGCGACAAATGCCGACCTAAAAATCCGTTAGAACCCGTTACAATTATTTTCATTTTACAAGATTACTAATAATATGCAATTCACTATCCGAACTTGGCATTTACTATCAAATGCTTATTTTTGAAACTCCGTGTAGCAAGTACACTTTTAGTGGTTACAGGAACAAATATCAAAACCCATTAGTCGCATTAAAGAAGAATCGCATATCTAAAAATGTCTGCAAGAAAAGTTACTAAGATTGGCGTACTGACCTCAGGAGGAGACGCCCCGGGTATGAATGCAGCCGTGAGAGCTGTAGTCAGAACCGGTATTTATCATGGATTGGAAGTTTTCGGAATCATACGCGGTTACAGCGGAATGATAGATGACGACATTATCCCCATGGATTCCCGTTCTGTTGCCAATATCATCCAACGCGGCGGAACCATTCTCAAAACAGCCCGGTGCAAAGAATTTTTTGAACACGAAGGCCGTAAAAAAGCCTTTGAGAACCTCAAGAAAAAAGGGATTGACGGATTGGTGATCATTGGCGGCGATGGCAGTTTCCGTGGCGCGCAAAAGTTCAGCAACGAATTCGATATACCCTGTATTGGTTTGCCCGGCACCATTGATAAAGATATTGCCGGTACCGATTTTACCATTGGATTCGACACGGCGGTAAATACGGCCGTGGATGCCATTGACAAGATCAGGGATACTGCCGACGCGCACGACCGTTTATTCATTGTGGAAGTGATGGGCCGCGATGCCGGTTATATTGCGTTGCATAGCGGTATCGCTACAGGCGCTGAGAATATCCTCATTCCTGAGAGCAAGACCGATATGGAAGAACTGGTCCATTCGCTCACCGAAAAAGAAAAGCGAAAGAAACTCGTGAACCTGGTGGTGGTAGCCGAAGGCGATGAATTCGGTGGCGCCAATGAAGTGGCGGCCGTTATCAAAAAGCGCATACCTCAAGCCGATGTACGGGTTTGTATCCTGGGCCATATCCAGCGTGGCGGCTCTCCTACCTGTCTCGACAGGCTCATTGCCAGCCGCATGGGCTATCATGCAGTGGAATGCCTGCTCACCGGCAAGCACAATGTAATGGTAGGCATCGTAAACAACAACCTGTATTATACACCGCTTGACAATGCCATCAAGGCCAAACAAAAAATATCGGAAGAATGGCTGAAGATCGTGAAGATACTCGCCAGCTAAACACTAACCCATTTATTTCACCCCCCAACTGAATAAAAAATGTCAAAGAATATAGATAAGTACCTGCACAAGGATATGAACAAAGAAGCGGGTATCGACCATGTGAACCATCGTACCAAGATCGTAGCTACCGTGGGTCCCGCTTGCGATACATACGAAAAACTGCTTGAATTGGTACAGGCAGGTGTGAATGTTTTCAGGCTCAACTTCTCGCATGGCAGTCATGAAGACAAAGCGCGCATCATTGAACATATCCGCAACATCAATAAAACCCAGCCTTATAATATTTCCATCCTGGCCGATTTGCAGGGCCCCAAGCTCCGTGTAGGTGAGATCTTAAACAACGCGTTGGAAGTGAAAGTGGGCGATATCCTCACATTCACCAATGAAAAATGCATCGGTACGCTGGAGAAGATCTATGTTTCTTACCCCAACCTGGCCGGCGACGTAACAATCGGCAACATTATCCTGATAGACGATGGCAAACTGGAAGTGAAAGTAGTGAGCATTGAAAAGAACGGCGATGTAAAAGTAGTGGTAACGCTGGGCGGTATCCTTTCTTCCAAGAAAGGGATCAACCTTCCTGATACCAAAATCTCTTTGCCTGCGTTGACCGAGAAAGACCTGGCCGACCTGGAATTCATCATTGAACAAAAATGCGACTGGGTAGCGTTGAGTTTTGTACGCAGCGTGAACGATATTGTTGATCTGAAGAGAAGACTCAGGGAGAAACAAAGCAAGAGCAAGATCATTGCTAAAATTGAAAAACCCGAAGCACTCACCAATATCCGTGACATCATTGTAGAAAGCGATGGTATCATGGTGGCCCGTGGCGACCTGGGTGTGGAACTGCCCGTAGAGCGTATTCCGCTGATCCAGAAAGAACTGATCCGTAAATGTCTCCACCGCGCCAAGCCGGTGATCGTGGCTACACAGATGATGGAAAGCATGATCGACCGCGTAAAACCCAACCGCAGTGAGATCACCGACGTGGCCAATGCCGTACTGGAAGGTGCCGATGCGGTGATGTTGAGCGGTGAGACCGCTACCGGCCAGCACCCTGCACTGGTAGTACAAACCATGCGCAAGATCATCATGGAAGTGGAAAGCAAAGAATACCGTTACAACCGTTCGGAAGACCTGAAACCGCAACCCCACTCTCCTTCTTTCCACAGCGATGCCGTTTGCTACAATGCCTGTAAGATCTCTGAAGACGTGCAAGCCAAAGCATTGATTGGTATGACGCAGAGTGGTTATACCGCCTTCATGCTGAGCAGCTATCGCCCATCTTCTCCGCTGTATATCTTCACCAAGGAAAAAACACTGGTGAACCAACTGAGTCTCAGTTGGGGTGTACGTGCTTTCTATTATGCAGAAGAAGACAGCCTGGACGATATCATTTTTGACCAGATCAATATCCTCAAAGAGCGTGGTTTTGTCAATACCAATGATGTGGTGGTGAATACTGGAAGCACGCCGGTGCACCTGCACCTTCCTACCAATATCATCAAGATAACCAAAGCAGAATAAGCTGATATCATCTTATTAAAAAGCCCACTGTAATCACAGATGGGCTTTTTTAATGCCATTTACACACGCAAACGATTGTGTCTTTTAATGTTTCAACTCCAGATTGTTAGAAAGAGGCTGTACATTAGCAGCATTCTTTAACCATATTCACGTCATGAAAAAAACATTGCTAGCTTTATTGATGCTTCCGCTGATGCAGTTACAAGCACAAAGTGTAAACATCATTCCCCAACCGGCCAAGATGGAAGTTGGGCAGGGTCATTTTACGATTGATGCCAATACCAAGATCATTGTAAGTGGCGCCGGGATGGAAAAATCTGCCCGTTTCCTGAATGATTACCTGCAAAAATTTTATGGGTTCAATTTAAAGGTGATCAAAGGCAAAGCTGCTTCGGGCATTGTGCTGAAGCAGGCCGCCATGACAAACGGTGTGGATGGCGCTTATACCATGAACATCGACAAAAGCGGTGTAACCATTGCCGGTCATACTGAGAATGGTACATTTTATGGCATCCAGTCGCTCATTCAATTATTACCGCTGGAAAAAAGCAAAACATTCACTGTTCCTTTTCTCAGCATAGAAGACAGGCCCCGCTTCGCATACCGCGGTATGCACCTCGATGTGGGCCGTCATTTCTTCCCCGTTGATTTCATTAAAAAATACATCGACTTCATTGCCATGTACAAGCTCAACACTTTCCACTGGCATTTAACGGAAGACCAGGGATGGCGTATTGAGATCAGGCAATATCCCCGTCTTACATCGGTGGGCGGTTTCAGGAACGGTACCATCATTGGCCGTTATCCTGGTAAAGGAAACGATGGCATCCGTCGTGGTGGTTTTTATACCCAGCAACAGGTGAAAGAAATTGTGAAATACGCGAGTGACCGTTACATCACCGTGATCCCCGAGATTGAATTGCCCGGTCACTCTTCTGCCGCTATCGCCGCTTACCCGCAACTGAGCTGCTTCCCAGATGAGTCTACCAAACATCCCGCCAAGACCGCATGGCATGGTGATTCTACCGGTAAGCAAGTGCAGCAGGTTTGGGGCGTATTCCCCGATGTGTTTGCTCCTACCGAGTATACATTCAAGTTCCTGGAAAACGTACTGGATGAAGTGATCGCTTTGTTCCCCAGCAAATACATCCATATCGGCGGCGATGAGTGCCCCAAAGAAAGCTGGAAGCGTTCTGCTTTCTGCCAGCAACTGATCAAGGAAAAAGGGTTGAAAGACGAGCATGGCCTGCAGAGTTATTTTATCCAGCGTATTGAAAAATACCTGAACAGCAAAGGAAGGCAGATCATCGGCTGGGATGAGATATTGGAAGGCGGTCTCGCGCCCAATGCCACTGTCATGAGCTGGCGCGGCGAGCAGGGCGGTATTGAAGCTGCCAGGCAAAAACACAATGTGATCATGACGCCCGGCGGATGGATGTATTTCGACCATTCTCAGGATAAGAAAGAAGACTCTGTTACCATCGGCGGATATACCACCGTTCAGAAAGTGTACAGCTATGAGCCCATACCCAAAGAGTTGTCGGCCGAAGATGCAAAATATGTATTGGGTGCACAGGCGAATATATGGACTGAGTACATGAACAATGTATCCAAAGTAGAGTACATGATCTTCCCGCGCATGAGCGCCCTGAGTGAAGTGCTCTGGAGCCAGCAATCACAGCGCAACTGGAATCGGTTCGATCAGAAACTGCGCGCCGAGTTCAAGCGTTACGACTGGTGGAAAGTGAATTACAGCAAGGCTTATTTTGATCCTGCTAATAACTAACACCAAATCATTTCTTTTCTATCTTCAAAAGAGCGTGTACTTTAGCGAACCGTAAAAAACACTACACTACAAACACCTCACTAACATGGTTGATTCATTCGAAAAAATCGCGGTTGCCATTTACCCCAGTTCCAAAGATGGTTCGCGTTACGTTGCGCAGCAGATCGCTCAGCTCATCCGCGAGAAGCAAAAAAACAACCAGCTTTGCGTGCTGGGTCTCGCTACCGGCTCCACCCCCATCAGCATGTATGCCGAATTGGTTCGCCTGCACCGCGAAGAAGGGTTGAGTTTTAAGAATGTGGTCAGCTTCAATCTCGATGAATATTATCCTATTGAAAAAGATGCATTCCAGAGTTACTGGAGTTTTATGCATCGCCACCTGTTCAATCATGTAGACATTGACCCTGCCAATATTCACATACCCGATGCCAACTGGCCCAAAGAAGAGATCAAAAAGCACTGCGCTTTCTATGAAGAAGCTATTGAAAAACTCGGAGGTGTAGACCTGCAAATATTGGGTATCGGTAACAACGGACACATTGGTTTCAACGAGCCCGGTTCCAGCATCTATTCCAAAACCAGGCTGGTTAATCTCGATAACGGCACGCGTTTGGCCAATGCTTACGAATTCCAGAACATGTCTAAAGTGCCCAGGCTGGCCATCACCATGGGCATCAGCACCATCCTCAAAGCCAAGCGCATTTTACTGATGGCATGGGGTATGAAAAGCGCCATCGTAGCCAAAGCAGTAGAAGGACATGTGACCGAGCAGGTGCCCGCAAGCATTCTGCAACAACATGGCGATTGCACATTTGTGATTGATGAACCTGCTGCGCAGGAATTGACCCGCATCAAATATCCCTGGCTCGCAGGTGAAATCGAATGGACTTCGCAGATGATCAAAAAAGCGGTAGTGAACCTGGGTCTCAAGTTGAAAAAATCTGTATTGAGTTTAACCGCTCACGACTATAACGAGCACGGCCTTTCTGATCTGCTGGTTGAAAAAGGCGATTCCTATGAGATCAACCTGCAGGTATTCTATATGTTGCGCGACAGCCTAACAGGCTGGCCTGGAGGCAAGCCTGGTGTAGTGTTACCCACGCATCCGGAAAGAAGCGAACCTTATCCTAAAAAATGCCTCATCTTCTCCCCGCACCCCGATGATGATATCATTAGCATGGGAGGTACGTTCATGCGCCTGCACGACCAGGGGCATGAGGTACACGTAGCTTACCAGACCAGCGGTAACATTGCGGTGACCGATGAATTCGTTACCCGTTTCCTCGATTTTGCAGTTGGTTTTGAAGATATGTTTGGTATCGATAACAACAAGAGCCAGCAAATACTTTCAGCGGCACGTACCTTCCTGGCATCTAAGAAAAAAGACGAATCCGACACTTCTGAAATACGCGCCATCAAAGGGTTGATCCGCCGTTGCGAAGCCAAAGCTACCTGCCGCTATGTAGGTCTTACTGATGACCGTTGTCATTTCATGAACCTGCCTTTCTATGAAACAGGTACTGTAGAGAAAAAACCCATGAGCGAAACAGATGTACAGATCACCATGGAGTTGCTGCGCAAATTAAAACCGCACCAGATCTATTGTGCGGGCGATCTGGCCGACCCGCATGGCACGCACAAAGTTTGTCTCGATATTATTTTTGAAAGCATGCACCGCCTCAAAGCTGCCGGCGAATCCTGGATAAAAGATTGCTGGGTATGGTTGTACAAAGGCGCATGGCAGGAATGGGATATTTCAGAAATAGAGATGGCCATTCCTATGAGTCCCGACCAGGTAATGAAAAAACGTTTTGGCATCTTCATTCACCAGTCGCAGAAAGACATGGTTCCCTTCCAGGGTACCGACAGCCGCGAATTCTGGCAAAGAGCGGAAGACCGGAATGCCAATACCGCCAACCTCTACGCTGAATTGGGCATGACCAAGTATGCGGCGATGGAAGCTTTCGTTAGATGGCATTATTAGATGTTAGATGACAGTTGTTAGTTGTTAGAATTATTCCCTATCTAACAACTAACAACTGTCATCTAACAACTCTTACGTACTTTTGTCCGATGCAGACACCTGAGGTCAATACGTATGTTCCTATTGCTGAAGTAAAGAAAAATGAAATGCAGATCCTGACCTGGGATGAAGCCTGGCGCAATAAGAGTTTCCGGATCAAAACCATTGTTGGTGGTATGTTGCTGGTGATGCTGCTGGCTTTGTTCCCACTTTTCTTTTCTTATGTTGAAAAGCGGCAGGGTATCCAGTTGAATGATTTCATTCTACAGCAAATACCGGTAGCGGATGTTTCGATGATCACTTTCATCATTATCTGGTCTGTGAGTATCCTTTTGCTGATCAGGTGCGTACAGCGGGCCGATATTTTCCTGGTGATGTTGTGGTCATTCCTTTTTTTATGCCTTGCACGTGTGCTCACTATTACATTGGTGCCATTGTCGCCACCGGAGGGACTGATCGTTTTGAAAGACCCGCTCACCAGTATTTTTTATGGCGGTGCCGATAAATTCATCACCAAAGACCTCTTCTTTTCCGGTCATACTTCTATCCAATTCCTCATTTTCCTCAGTGTGAAAAAGAAGATAGACAAGATCATCACCCTCACAGCTACTATTGCAGTGGCTTGCCTGGTGCTGATACAGCATGTGCATTATACCATTGATGTGCTGGCTGCTTTTATTTTCACGTATATCATTTACCGGATGGGTAAGCTGGTAACCGGTTGTTAGATCAGAAAGCTTCTCCTAACTGAAAATACAGTCCACTGTTATTGCCCTGTCCAACGCCGTAGTCGAGACGGAGGTTGAGTTTATCACTTTTCATCAGCGCAAAGCGCAGGCCGGCGCCCACTGAGTATTTGAAATCGCCGAATGAATAATCGGTGAAGCTGTTTCCCACATCACCCAAACCACCAAAGGCCACTGCTCCGAAGCGGCGATAAATAGGAAAGCGATACTCGCTCTGGAAAACCATCTGGTGAGTATACCTGAAACGGCCGGCATAATAACCCCGCATACTGTTGGAGCCACCCAGGAGTGCCAGGCTACGCAGCGGCACTTCATTGCCCGTATTACCAAAACTATAGGCCTGCAAAGCCAATACGTTATTACCAAAAGCAATGTACTTGCGCAGATCAATTACGATGTTGGTATAATTGTAATCGGAGAAAAGGTGTTTATCGAAGTGGTTGAAATATAGCTGCGCGAACCCGCCTTTATTGGGTGCAAATGCATGGTTGCGGGTATCGTATGTAAAACTCATACCCAACCCGGCAACTGTATACCCATTTCTACCCACAATTTGTTGCTGATCGAAGAGACCGCCGGCCTGGTGCTCCACATCGCTGAGTTGCTGGCGCTCAAACAGGCCGCCGATAAAAAAATGATGCCCTAGCTTACGCATCAGGTGGAGATAGATATAGAACTGTTTGTACTTATACGATTCATAATCGTTGTCTTTGGTATACTTGCCCAGTCCCCAGAATTTATCGGGAAACGAGCTGAATGAAACCTGCTCACTCAATATGTATTTTTCGTGCCGGCTGTACTGTGCACCGTTGATAGCCAGTATCAATTGTTTCTTTAAAGAATACAATGCCAGCAGTTGCATGTTGGATGTTCTACTTATCGTATCTTTAGGATGTAAGCGAAATGTGACAGAGCCCACGGCCCCGCCAGACCAGCCTGTTTCAATGGATTTGGCAATCACTGGTAAAACAAGAAAATTCGTATGCCTGACAGAATCTTTTTGTGCAACTGCCGTAATGCAAAAGCACCAGGATAGTAAAAATACGGCAGTCAATTTGCACATAAAACAGCGTTTTGTGTCATAAAACACGCAAAATAAACCTCTTATACATTATCTTAGAGGAATCTCTTCATAAATTGCTTAGATTTGCGTGTTTTTTGGGTTTAGCCCTTTACAATTTTGTAATAATTAATTAACATTACACTAATATACTAACCGTAACAGCGTAAGAATGAAAAAATGGGATAGTCATTTTCAACTGGGAGATACTGTAACCGCGGAGCAATTGGATTTTTTCGACAAGCACGGTGTAATAGTATTCAGGAACTTCATCAGCAGGGGAAAAGTGAATATATTCATTGATGAGCTGAAACGCCTGGAGCAGACATGGCTGGAAGAAGGACGCGATAAAGTGAACGGCATCCCCTTGAAATTTGGCAAAGACGAGCACGGCAACAAAACTATCCAGCGTTTATGTTTCAGTTCTTTATACAGCGACCCCCTGCACCAATTACTGGAAGACGACCGGTTGAAAGCCCTCACCGCTTTCCTCGGGCCTTACGAAGGGCGTATTGCTGAGAATGAAAAAGACGGACTGGTCATCAACAATTACATCAACACCCCTAACAGCACTTTTACCCAAATGGGTTGGCATACCGATGCGCCCCGTGATCTTTTCTTAGGACAAAAGATCATGCCCATGCTCAATGT
Source organism: Hydrobacter penzbergensis (assembly GCF_900106985.1). Taxonomy (NCBI): domain Bacteria; kingdom Pseudomonadati; phylum Bacteroidota; class Chitinophagia; order Chitinophagales; family Chitinophagaceae; genus Hydrobacter; species Hydrobacter penzbergensis. The sequence continues at coordinate 21,519 of NZ_FNNO01000015.1, forward strand.
GGGTATACACCTCGATACCTGTCCTTTTGAGAATGGCGGTTTGCGGGTGATCCCCGGTACCCATAAGCAGGGTGTGCTGAAATTATTGTTCGGTAAAAAATATTTCATCGATAACAGTGATGATAACCGTGAAGTTGGGTTCGACCTCAATGCCGGCGACCTGTCGGTGCACGATGGCCGCCTCTGGCACCGCGTGAAGCAATCACCAAAATTCGGTGAAGAGAGCCGACGCCGCGTAATGTATGTGCCCATTGTAACGGGTAAGTATAAGCCGAAGGATGAGAATAGCAAAACACCTTTTTATCACCGTTTTACCAGCAAAGTGCATCATTAAAAATTATACCCTCAGTCAAAAATGATATTGTGAAAAGGTCAACAGCTGTTGGCCTTTTTCATTCAAAACAAGTATATGAGTTACGCATTGATCACCGGGGCCAGCAAAGGAATTGGCAAAGCCATTGCAGAAGAGTTGGCGGCGAAAAAGATCGGCCTGCTGCTGGTAGCCCGCAGTGGCGACCTGTTGTCGGCACTCGCTAATGAGCTGACGGCTAAGCATGGTATCCAGGTAGATTACCTGGCAGCCGATCTGGGCAAGGCCGGCGCTGTAGAACAGATCCTTCGCTGGATAAATGAAAAGCATTACCCGGTGTATATCCTGGTAAACAATGCGGGATATGGATTGAGCGGCCCGTTTACGGCCTATAATGCCGCTGAGCACCGTGAAATGATGGAAGTGAATATGATGGCGCCTGTAACGCTCTGTAGCGCTCTCCTGCCCCGTTTAAAAGAACAGCCGCAGGCTTATATCCTGAATATTGCCAGTTCGGCAGCATACCAGGCTGTACCCGGACTGAGCGTGTATGCCGCTTCGAAAGCTTTTGTTTTAAATTTTAGCCGTGGATTGCGCTATGAATTGCGTAATACCCGGGTATCGGTAACGGCTGTGAGTCCGGGTTCTACCGATACCGGTTTTGCACACAGGGCCAATGTGGGGCCTAAAGCCCTTAAAACGGCCGAGAAAGTGAACATGACACCTGAAGCAGTTGCCCGGCTGGCGGTACATGCTATGTTTGCCCGCAAAACAGAGTTGATCACTGGTGTGATCAATAAACTCGGTGCATTTTTTGCGTGGTTATTGCCTAAGAAGCTGGTAGAGAAAGCTTCAGCAGGTATATATGATTTAGATTAATGTTGAAAAAAGGCAAATTGGTTTTGCAGATTCTTTTTTAGCCTTTATATTTGCAGCCCGATTAATGGGAACGGCTGCGTAGCTCAACTGAATAGAGCATCTGACTACGGATCAGAAGGTTTCAGGTTTGAATCCTGACGCGGTCACAAAAAAGAGCAGTAACATACTGCTCTTTTTTATTTGCCTCACCTGGTGTCTTCAGTTATCGCATCTACAGGCTGAGCGAAGACCCAAACTATGTAATTGTTGATTTGGTTTTTGATCATATAGACAATGCCCTGTTAACCCTGAATGCGCTAAAAAAATTATGGAGTAATGTAGAGGGAACCGTAATGATCAATCATAAAACCAGGATACTGGACATGGTTGATGAAAACGAATATTAAGTGCCCTCGATAAGCCGTTGACTTACGTCAACAATGTTGTTTTACAGGATACCAGTATCACAAGGGTGCAGCACGAATACAGCAATATTTTTTTCATCATTACATTTTTTTGGGAGGAGGCTTTACAATCATTGTGTCAGTAGGCAATGACGCTACTATGTATTTTCCAGAGTCCAGCCTCGTTGCCGGAAATGCTTTCTGCAACGAAGTCCACTCCTGGTTTTTCACATCTGTTTGATACAGGTACAGATACCTGAGTGCTTTTAAAGGTTTTAATCGTTCTATTCCTTTTGCCGTAACCTTTGTTCCTGTGAGGTTAAGAGATGCCAGGTGATGCAACGACTGTAATGCCGCGATCCCTTGATCTGTAACAAGCGTATTGCTGAGTTGCAGTTTTGTAAGTGTTGTAAGCTTGCCAATGACCGGCATAGCAGCATCATTGATAGCGGCATGATCCAGCTTCAACCATAAAAGCTGTTCTTTGAGTGGTTCGAGTAATACTATCAGGGAATCTGCATTGGCATTTACAAAATTGGCAGAAAGATAATTGCTGTTCTGTGCAACAGGCACCACTATTACTCCGGCTTTTTTCAGCCTGCTGACAATGGTTTCATCAGCTTTCGCCACCTGCTGATCAGGCATTGCATTTTCTTCTTTTTTAACATTGCCCGATTGCAAAGCAATCAGTACCGGTTTGATCTTTTCTGTTTGCGGCAGGTCTTTTATTTTCTTATTAAAATCTGCGCCAGTATTGATCCACCAATGCAGTAAGGCGATTTCTTCTGCGGTGAGTTGAGGTTTCTCTTTGGGCGGCATGTGTTTTTCATTGGAAACCGGCAGCAATATTCTCCTGATCATTTCGCTTTCATCTGCTTTACCAGCGATGAGTGCAACGCCATCCTTACCTCCTTTGAGTATAAAGTTTTGCTGATCGAGTCGCAGTTTTCCTTTTTGTTTTTCAGGCCCATGACAACTGTAACACCTGGCCTGTAACAAAGGTTGTACCACACCAGGATACAACGCTGCTTCCTGGATATTGGGAATGGGTTTCAATGCAGGGCCTTCCTGGTTATTATGCAGGGCGGATGTAAGATAATCCGACCCATGCGTCAATGAACCACCCAGGTGCCCGGTAATGGTAATCAATACAATGATGCCCAGGGAAAACCAGCGGGCCATTTTTTCATTGAACGAAAACTTATACAACAAATAGAAGATCAAAGAAGCTGTTACTGAAAGAATACCCAGCCATTGATGCTGCTCTACCAAATCGGCATCGTAATCTGCGCTGAGTGAAAGCATATACCCTGTTAAACAGGAAAATATTCCGCTCAGCACACCCCAGAACAGCATCACGGGGATCGCCGGCCGAAGCAATGCAAATCTTTCTTTTATAGAAAGCCACTGAAAAAAACAGGCAAGCAATAAGATACCGATAGGCAAGTGCACCAGTACCGGGTGAAAACGTCCCATCAAACCTGAAACAGATAAAAACATGATCGATACAATTTTAAAAACGAAGGGCTTTACGCGCCGTATCGCTGTCTCAGCAATTTCATCATATACACATTGATGGCCCATTGATCAGCCAATGGCTGTCTCGTATAAGGCAGTGTAGGCATGTATGTAGGAGGCCCAAATTCGGTGAGGATCGTCATTCGCTCGCCATTTCTTTTTTTACGTTCCGCTACCTTGTCCCACCATGCGAAATGTTGCTTAACCGCCGCTTCCCATTCCAGTGCGCGCGGATCATTCACTTGTGGCCCTTCTTCGTGGCCGATGCGCGCATGGATATGTTCTACCCTTTCCAACGCCATATCAACTGTTTCTTTTTGATCACCCAGCATACTTTCGTGCACATTGCACCAATGCGATACATCGAAAGTAAGTTTCAGGTCGGGTTTCTTTTCTATGAACTGCCTGGTAATATGCGCAGCGAATAGCATGCGCGAACGGTGCGTTTCGTGACAGAATCGAATGCCTGTGTCTTTGGAAAGTTGCGTGGTATGATCGATGAAAGCTACCGATTGATCAAAACTAAAATAATCACGCCCGGAATGGCAATTGATATAAACCGGTTTTTGAAACCGATTGTTGGCGGCATCGGAAGTTACTTTCTTAAAGCTGTCGAGATGCTCCCTAAAATCGTTTTGCCAGCCCCGGCACAGAAATCCCACTTCGAGCCCATACTTTTTCAAAGCAGCAAACAATGCTTCCTGGTCTTTAGCTTCAGTTGGCCACACTGGCTCTATGCCATCATACCCTTCTTTTTTGGCAGCAGCGCAAAATTCATCGATCGTGCCATTGAATCCCCAGTTGGTAGCCATCAGTAACAAACTGAATTTTTCGTTTTGTTTAAAGGAAGGCTTATCCGTTGCTGCAAACTCGTCTAATGAATACAGCATGCCGGCTGCTGTGGCGCTGAGTTTGATAAAATTCCTTCGGCTTTGTTTCATTGTATCTGTTTATAGTTTTTTTAAGCGATGATATCCCGGATCACTTTCCCTCCTACATCAGTAAGTCGGAAAGGTCTTCCCTGGAAATAATAAGTGAACTGTTCATGATTAAAGCCCAACTGGTTCAATATAGTTGCCTGTATATCGAAGGCGTCTGTTTTACCGCTCACGGCACTGTAACCGATCTCATCTGTTTCGCCATAAGTATATCCTGGTTTGATACCGCCACCCGCCATCCATATTGTAAATGCTTCTGTATGATGGTCTCTTCCTTTAAATGGCGCATTGATGCCATTCCTGTTTTCCATCATAGGCGTACGGCCGAATTCGCCGCCCCATACCACCAGTGTTTCTTCGAGCAAACCTCTTTGTTTTAAATCGAGCAACAAAGCTGTAATGGCTTTGTCGATCGTCCGGCATTTATTGATGAGGCCTATATTGACTGCATTATTGGGACTGTCTCCGTGTGCATCCCAACCCCAATCGAATAATTGCACATAACGCACGCCTTTTTCAACCAGCTTCCTTGCCAGTAATACATTATTTGCGAAGCAACTTTTACCGGGTTGGGTGCCGTACATCTCATGAATATATGATGGTTCATCGTTGATGTTCATTACCTCGGGAGCTGTTATCTGCATACGATAAGCCATCTCATATTGTGAGATACGTGAAAGAATTTCGGGATCATTGTATTCAGCGTACTCCTGCCGGTTGGCTTCATTGATCGTTTCAATCGATGCTTTTCGCAAATCGCGGCTCATGCCATTCGGGTCCTTGATGAATAAAACCGGGTCTCCTTCGCTGCGACATTGCACACCCTGGTAAACAGATGGCAGAAAACCACTCCCCCATACCGATTTACCTGCATCGGGAAAGCTGCCGCCACTTGTTAGCACTACGAAACCGGGCAGGTTCTGGTTCTCTGTACCCAGGCCATAAGTGACCCAACTGCCCATACTGGGCCTTCCCAAACGCGGACTGCCTGTATGCATCAACAGTTGCGCAGGTGCGTGATTGAACTGATCGGTAGTAACTGCTTTTAAAAAGCTCACTTCATCCACTACTGTTGAAAAATGTGGCAGGTTCTCGCTCACCCATGTCCTGCTTTCACCGTGTTGCGCGAAACGAGCTTGCGGACCCAGCATTTTCGGCACACCACTTATGAAAGCGAACTTTTTTCCGGCAAGCAAGGAAGGCGGACAATCCTGTCCATCCATCTTCATCAATTCAGGTTTATAATCGAACAATTCCAATTGAGAGGGGGCGCCCGCCATGTGCAGGTAAATGACACTTTTGGCTTTGCCTGCAAATTGTGGGGGTTTGGGAAGCAATGGATGTGCGGGATCGAATGCAACAGGTGCAATAGCATTGCTGTTACCGCAGCATCCACCCAACAACGACCCCATGGCCAATGCGCCCAGCCCCATAGCACTTTCTTTCAGGAAGTGCCTGCGGGTGTGTAAGCGCAAATACGCTTCCTGCGCTTCTTTCACTAACCGTTGTACCTGTAATTCTTTTTGTGTCATGAACAACTGTTTTGCTCGTTTACCATTTCGTCACTATTTCATCGAGATTCAGCATAGCATTCGCTACTACAACCAGTGCTGCTGTTTCAGGGTTGTTGTGTTGATCATTCATGCCGATCATCTCGCAGGTCTTGTCCCGATCATTTTTAAAATCTCTCAAGGCTCTGTCGTACAAGCCTTTGAACAGGCTCAGCTTCGCCTGGCTGATGGGTTTATACAACATGAGTTCATATCCTTTCATGATCTGCTGCTCTGTTTTTTTACCCGCTTCCTCTTGCATACGGTATGCAAAATGTCTTGCCATATCCAGGTAAGCAGAATCGTTCATTGTTACCAATGCCTGCAACGGCGTGTTGGTGCGGATTCTGCGGGCTGTACACAATACACGCGGCACACCATCAAATGTAATCATGGAGGGATACGGCGCGGTGCGTTTCCAATAAGTATACACTGCCCTGCGGTACTGGTCCTCGTCTTTGCTGTTGATCCATTTTGCGCCATTGTAGGGTGAAAGCCATATCCCTTCTGGCTGCCAGGGCATCACACCCGGACCATACATTTTATCACTCATCATACCACTGATGCACAAATGCTGGTCACGCAGTTGTTCCGCGCTTAATCGTACCCTTGGTCCGCGTGCATAATATTTATTGAACGGATCTTTTTCTTTTACTTCATTACTCAGTTTCGAATCTTGCCGATAAGTAGCACTCATCACCAGTTCTTTCAGTAAGGTCTTGAGGCTCCAGTGGTAATCATTCATCAGCTTCCAGGAGAGAAAATCCAGCAGCTCTTTATGAGTAGGTGGTATTCCCTGGGTACCCAGGTCTTCGAGCGTTTCTGCAATACCGGTACCGAAAAGCTGTTCCCATAAACGGTTTACGATCGTTCTGGAAACCAACGGGTTTCTTTTATCGGTCAGCCACATGGCCAAACCCATGCGGTTCTTGGGAGCTCCGGCAGGCATGGCATATGCAAATATCTTTGGCACGGCCGGTTCCACTTCTTTTCCTTTACTGGTCCAGGCGCCCCGTATGAACACATTCGTTTTCCGCCACATCCAGGATGGATTCTCTACCATTACAGGTGTTGTGGTTACTTTGGCATCAAGGAGTTCATGAAAGGATTGTTCGATTTTTACAAAACCTGGCACCGATTTACCAGGCAATTGTTCAATGAAGCCAAAACAGTCAAAGGATACGGCAAATGATTTATTATCCGCAGGCAGTGTGGGATTTTCGTAAGTAAGATACACATCGTGCACACCTGTTTGCGAAGAGAGGTGAATGTATTCATACCGCCATTGAGGTATAGCTTTTAATACTACTGAAGCCAGTAAAGGTCCGTCCGGCGCATCTACATGCAACTTCAATGTACCTGATCGGTTATTAGTGTAGAGCTTACAAACCAGCAGGTTCTTTTGTTGTAAGTCGATTTTTTTAAGCCTGGCTACTGCATGATTGCGAATGATCAATTGAATATTGTGGTTTGCAATCACAGCGTTTTTCAAGCTATCGGCTGTTGTAGAATTTACCGATGGCTGTAAGGTGCGCAGGAATTTTTTGAGATTACTAGCTTCTGTTTCCGATGCATATTTCTTTGTCCAGTCAGTAATTGCCTTTAATTTTTGTTGCATCGTATCGTTGTACTCACGTAGTAAGGGATGTTCTCCGGGCACGTCTTCATCACGGGTATTGTTGAAATAAGCCAGGAATTGATAATATTCTTCATGATGAAACGGATCATAAGGGTGGCTGTGGCACTGTACACAAGAAAAAGTGGTGCTCATCAACGATTCCCAGGTAGTGTTCACCCGGTCTATCACTGCGGCTGTTCTAAACTCTTCATTATCGGTTCCGCCTTCATCGTTGTTCATTGAATTCCGGTGAAAAGCAGTAGCAATATATTGTGCATCGGTAGGATCTGGCAACAGATCGCCGGCAATTTGTTCCGTAATAAAAAGGTTGTATGGTTTGTCTTCATTGAAAGCATGGATAAGCCAGTCCCTGTACTTCCAGATAGAACGGCCTCCATCGGCTTCGTATCCTTTGGTATCGGCATACCTCGCCAGGTCCAGCCAAAGGGAAGCCCATCGTTCTCCAAAATGCGGTGAAGCAAGCAGCGAGTCCACCAACACTTCGTATGCTTTATCATTATTGCTTTTCAGGTATTGTTCTGCAACCGTCTGCGTTGGATACCTGCCAATCAGATCAAGACTTACCCTTCTTAACAAGGTAGCTTTATCTGCCTGGGCAGCAGGTTGTAATTTTTCCTCCTTCAGTTTGGCATAAATGAATTTATCTACATCATTGTGTATCCAGTTATTGGCGATATCAGGGGCATCCGTTTTTTGTACGGGAAGGTAGGCCCAATGATCACCCCATTTAGCCCCTTGCCTGATCCATTCTTTCAGGATATGTATCTCATTTTTACTAAGGGCTTCATGTTTATAGGGCATTCTTTCTTCCGGGTCTTTGGAAGTCAGCCGGCGGATCATTTCACTTTCGTTGGGATCACCGGGAATAATAACAGGGTTGCCAGACTCTGTTTTAGCCAATGCCTCTTCGCGGAACAATACGCTGAATCCGCCCTTGGCTTTGACACCACCGTGACAGGAAATACATTTTTTATTGAGGATGGGTTTTACTTCTGTATTAAAATCTATCCTTTTAGTGGGCGACAGCAAAAAGATACAACCCGTTGCTGCAATAACGGTAATTCCGGTAATAACATATTTTTTCTTTGTAAAAAGAAATTTCATCTGGCAGTCTTTATCGTAGAATCAGTGCTAAAAAATACGCTTTTTTTACCAATCATTTGCTTGCAGGGCACAGACAATCGATTGCTTATAAATATTTTATATATATCCAGCTTTTATGAGTCAGCACAAACTCAGGGCGAACCCATTACACCTTTATTAATACGCATTCAAGATTTGCCAAAAGAAGTAAAAGGCTACAAAAGGAATTAAGTTAAAATTTAAATGCCGGGCAGTTATTCACCACCCGGCATTTAAATGTATTGATTTGCCAGCCATTGAAAAATGATCATCTCATCGACATATCCTCCCTATTCACATCATTACACACTATGGCATCAAAACAGTGTTAATCACATGAATGACGCCATTTGACTGATACACATCTGCAATTGTTATTTCTGCTTTATTACCTTTGGAATCAATTACCCATAGTTTTTTCCCTTTTTCTGTAAAAGTCAATTGCTCTCCCTGAAGCGTGGTAAACATCACCTTTCCGTGTCCTTCTTTGATCTTCTTACGCAACTCTTTCGAGTCCATCTTACCGGGAATCACATGATAGGTTAAGATAGCAGTGAGCGTGGATTTGTTTTCCGGCTTTACAAGATTGTCAACTGTTCCTGAAGGCAGCTTTTGAAAGGCTTCATCCGTAGGTGCAAAAACAGTAAAAGGGCCCGCACCAGAAAGCGCTTCTACGAGACCAGCAGCTTTTACTGCCGCCACCAACGTGGTGTGATCTTTGGAATTGACGGCATTTTCAATAATATTTTTGGTAGGATACATTGGTGCACCACCTACCATAACTGCTTTGCTATCCTGTGCAAAAGCATTGCTCAATGAGAAAGTCATCATCGTTACTGCAATCAGCAACAGGGACTTGTGTTTCAATAATTTCATAAATGATTTTAATTTGATTATATTCATTTACGCAGATAATATCTTGATGGTTTTATCCCCGATAATAAAAAAGCAATATTCGTAATGAATATTGCTTTCTAAAAAAAATCAGGACACATCAAACTTTCCCGGCTACATACATCTCGGTAAGGGTAGGTTGATCGCTACCACCCTGCTTTTCAAGGGTAATTGCAAACATTTGTGCGCGATCAATCACTTTCATTTTTTGTATCAATGCATGGCTGTTTAAAGCATATACGCCTGCATTTATGGGCTTACCGTCAACAATGGCCCAGAGTTGATATTGTTTGCCGATTGGCGGGGTGGGAAGGTCTTTGAGAGAAAGATAGACTTCTTTGTTTTGCGTGTTCCAGAACAACATAACGGTATTAGCGCTATGTGCACCAACCCCAGCCAATGGAATCGATTTCACCGCAGGACTTAACAGCAGATTCATTTTTTCCTGTTCTGCTTTCAGACCGGCCAATTCCTGTTTAGATGCACGATCTTTCATCAACAATAACAAGTTGAATACCATACTTGTAATTAATAATACAACAGCTACGGCCCTGTATAAATGATACATTGAAACAACCCTGCCGGGCTTATTAGTATCTGAAATAGGGTAAGCGTCCGTGTGTTTATTCTGATTACTTATTGTTGCAGGTAGTTCTTTCTGTTGCAAAGCCGACCATATCTGCTCTTTCATATCATCAGGTGGTGCCTGGCTGTACAATGTAGCATATTGTTCCAGTTGTTCTCGGCATGCTGAAATAGCCATAGCTACTTCATGGTGTTCAGATGCCATCAACTCTATTTGATGCATTTCTTCAGGTGAAGCTACACCTAAAACATATGCTTCTATTACCCCGGATGATATGTAGTCCTCGATATTCAATTCATTATGATTTCATTATATCCTTTAATTGTAGCAAAGCTTTCCTGCATCTTGTCTTTACAGTTCCAAGAGGAATGTCAAGTTCTTTCGCGATCTCTTCCTGTGTATAGCCTTTAAAATATGATAGATCAATAACCTGACGGTGCTCCTCTTTAAGAACAAGCAGTAATTGCTTTAAACCGATATGATCGGTCTTCATGGATATCGATAACCTGCTTTCATGTGCAGACATGTTATCACTGGAATACTGGGTATTCTTTTCCTGGTTGTATCCCGACGATCGCAATGTATCAATCGCTGCATTACGGGCAATATTCAACATCCAGGTGTATAGCCTGCCTCTTCCGGCATCGTAGCTGTCAATGTTACGCCATATCTTAACGAACACTTCTTGCAATATATCGCTGGCCACTTCCTGCTTATCCAGTATTTTAATAATAACACCATATAAAGCTCCGGCGTAATTATCGTAAAGATAATTAAATGCTTGTCGATCTTTGTTCTTTAGCGATGCAACAAGTTCTGTTTCCGTATTTTGCGTGTTCGCTGTCAATAGCAGGACTTTCAAAGTAAATATATGGCAGTTCCCGATAATTCCGGGATAAACGTTCAGTTAGAGCGAATAATGTTTATTATTTCTGAACAACTGCTCCCCGCAATGATTCAACAATTTTCCCCACGCTTACCAAGGCTGGTGTATTGGAAGGCACCCCGGCTTTATTGGCTCCCATAAAGAGATCTGTCTCAAACTGGTCCATGTCTGCATTCCCAGCCTTACCATTCATCCTGGGATTTTGAGCAGGGTCATGGGCAGCCACCATTGATTTTCCACCATAACTAAAGTTTTTTGCCCCGGTTCCCACACAAACAAAGTCTGTCAGGTTCTTACTCAATGCCGTAAATCCACTGGTATTGCCTGAAGTAACTTCTGCCAGTAGAACTTTGAAAAAGCCATTGATCTTACTATCTGCCGCAATAACAAAGATTGTACTGTCTACAATCGTACGGATAAGCAGACGCCCCTTTTCGATCTGGGTACCTTGCTGTTTAGGATCTGCAACCAGCGTGGTTCCCCCCAGAGAATCATAAAGTGTAGGCATGGGTGCTGCTGCCATCGCATCGTTTTTCTTGGAGCAAGCCTGAATCGCCAGAAAGGCAATGCACAGGGTAGAGAAAACTAAAAAAACTGTCATCTTTTTCATTGGTTACTTTTTTATGTTTTAAAGAATTTTTTTGATATAGTTATAAAGCTTGTGTGATCCCGAAGCTGCTACCGGGCAACCGGTACTCATTTCTTCTTGTGTAGGAAGATATCTTTCAGCTTTGTAATGCAGTGATTTTTTAAAATTGGCGACAATTGCATCCCCACTTGTTTTGATTGGGAAAAATGTAAATATGACAATGCCGTTCTGCGTATTACAAAATACATGATCTACCCCTTTCTGGCCATACATCCAATTCGTTATTTTATCCGCATCTCCCTGATCGATTGGCTGTTTAATATCAATCCTAGCCATAATAAGTGTATTATTATCAGGCGGTTTAACCCTGGTTACCAGGTAAATATGTACTAGTAACGTTCCGAAAGACAAGAATAGCAGTATCAATGTGTACTTGAGTACTTTTCTGAAGAGGTTCTTTTTCATAATTGTACATTTATTCAATATTGTGATGGCAATATGAAACATGTACGGAAATATTGCAGAAGCAGATTCAGAAAGAAAAAATATTGTTGGAAAGCAGATAAAAAAGAAAAGCCCGCCGTTGCTAAAGCTTTGGCGGGCGAAGTCGGGAAGACAAGATTCGAAATTAGTTATAAAATATTATTAACTAGCGACTTGCATAAGCTCAGGCACTGAACTCAAGCCCTGCGTCGCAGGTAAAAATGTGTTTAAAAGAACTATCGCAAAGGTATCAAACGTTGTCGATACACAATGTGGAGTGGAAGTAGATGTGAATGAAAGTCAAGAGACCGACTACCTCCAATTGACGGATGACTCGACTAATTCAACCGACTGCTATGTAATTAATGGCATTAGTTCAATACTTTCAATTAGACCCGTAGGGGCAGGAGGGTTATTAATATTTAACAAACAATGATTTATCGCCCTATAAAAAATACAAATATGAATTTTAGATTAAATTCATTGATTTTACTTTTAGTTGTACTCTTATTTAATACGAAGCTTTCTGCACAATATCTTAAAGAAAAAAAACTTATTACAGGAACATGGATATCTGAAAAAGCGAAGCAAAAATTTGTCTTTCGGCCTAACGGCACATGTACCCTGTATTTTTCCGAAGGAGGTCTTATTGAATGGAAATATACTTTTACGAACCAGTTAAAAGATTGCGATTCTAGCAGAAGTGGAATTGCAGAAGATAGTTCATACTATCTCCATCTGAAAGAAATTAAAATCGGATACACCGATTGTTATATAGTCAATAGTCTAGACTCAAAAGAACTTTCTCTTAGCCCTTTTGGCAGAGGCGGTGCAATTCTATTTTTAAAACAACGTCAAAAGCGAATGAATAAATTGTAATAGATACTTATCTACCTGTTCAGATAAAAGGCTCATAATTCAAAAAAAATATTGGCAGAAAATCGTTAACAAATATTTACGATCCCAGAAGTGATAGCAAACAGAACAAGTGCGGATCTGTTATGAACATTTAGTTTATTGTATAAGCTATCTCGATAATTCTCCACAGTCTTTAGACTGACATTCATGATAACCGAGATTTCTCTATATCCCAGATCAGTGGCACAATGTCGTAGGAAAACGATCTCCTTGTCTGTCAGGCATTCTCTGCCAAAGAATGAATGTCGTCTGGAATACTTTCGAGACCCACCCGGTACATTAACTCTATTCTTGGGTAAGAAAAATGTCTTATTTTGGTTGACTTCCTTTTGTATCGCGTTAAGGATTATTTCCGGCTTTTCGTCTTTCCCAATATAACCTGAGCAACACCTTTTCCCAGACAGGGGTCGTAGTCCTTCAGCGGCTTATTACGAATGTAGGATTCCAGATCGGTCGCAAACTGTATATCCGCCTGTTTTAAATAGACCGGCTTGTCGCCAAACCTGGCTTGCGCAAACACCTTAATATGGCGATCGTTGTCTTGTAATTCTTGAAGCCGCCGTTTTTTAGTTTGGTCTCTTAAATCTTGGCAAAGTAATCCAGCAGGTCAAAGAGTTGTTTGCCCTTTTGGGCTACATCCTCGCCGAGGAAAGTTTGCTTTACAGATTCAGCAGTAACTTCCATGTCTTCCGCTTTCATCCATCTGTACTTTTCCTTGATACCCAGGCGAGTTAAGGTCTCAGACTGCTTTTTCATCACTGACATACCAAAATAAAAAAAGACCAAACTTTCGTTTGATCCTTCCTTCACTCACCCACCCCGTACAAATATCGAACCCTTGCTGGGCCTCGCCCGACGAAGCCCGCCTAAATAACAGTGTGTCTAAAAAAAGAAAAGCCCGCCGTCGCTAAAGCTTTGGCGGGCGAAGTCGGGAAGACAAGATTCGAAATTAGTTATAAAATATTATTAACTAGCGACTTGCATAAGCTCAGGCACTGAACTCAAGCCCTGCGTCACAGGTAAAAATGTGTTTAAAAGGACTATCGCAAAGGTATCAAACGTTGCCCATCAACCACATACTTTTTTATTGTAGACTTCATCCACAGAAAGAACAATAGAGCCCACTTTTCTTCAGATGATGAAGTTAAATATCATTTTCTGTCGCGTAGACCACCAGACCGACTTTACCCTTTACTGCTAATTTTTTTATGAGATTCTTTCGGTAGTCATGGACGGTTTGCGGACTTATATGCATTTTATCGGCAATCTCCTTATACGTGAATGAGAGGCGTAGCAGTGATAGAAACTTTCTTTCTCTTTCCGTCAATACCGGAGAAGCCCCCGCGGGCACAAGAACATTATCTTGAATCCCCTGGAATATCTTCTTGGATAGTGCAGCAGGAAGATACACTTCGTTGTTAAATACCTGGCGGATGGCCAAGATAAGATTCAGGGGGTCTTCATTTTTAGTAATAAAACCTTTAGCGCCGGCCTGAATCATTTTCAATATTGAGGTCTCGTCTTGATACATCGACAATGCCAGGATTTTAATTTGCGGAAAATGATTAGTGACCCATTGCGCCGTCTCAAAACCATCCTTCCCCTCCCCCATATTGATGTCAAGGATCAATACATCCGGTATCTTCCTGTTGGTCAGTTCGCTGACAACCTGGCTTCCGTTATCTGCCTCAAACAAAAGCTGAAAATCATACTCTAATCGCAACAAACTGACAACCCCCTTGCGAAGCATCAAATGATCGTCAGCAATTGCGACAGATATTTTTCTTTTCATACTATTCGGCAAATGGAATAAAGATACAAATATGGGTACCCTCCGCAACGCTGGACTTTATCTGTATAGACCCTTTAATCAACTCAGCACGCGAATGCAGGCTCCTCAACCCGATGCCATTTTTCACGGTCTCCGGCTCAAACCCTTTACCATCATCTTCAATAGTAAGCGTTATCCCACCGGGAACGGATTCGAACAGATAGCTAACCGTCTTGGCTTCTGCATGCTTAAGAATATTCTTAATGGCCTCCTGATGCATTCGGAAAAGAACAAGCTGCGTTTCATTCGGCAGGGTGATCGTTTTACCATCAGTATCATCAAAAAAATTTGTTTTGATTGCCCCTTTTTTTGACAACCAATCAAGTTCATTTCGTATGGCTTCATCTATTCCAATCTCGCTGATTCGGTCACTGTGGATATTCCTGGACAGTTCTGACAAATCTTCCATAGCGGAACTGATCAGTCTTTTAGATTCAGCTATAAGAGAAAAGGATTGTTCCGGCGTTTCAGCAAATTGAAATAATGACAGATTTACATTTGCCAGTAGAAGAATCTGACTGACATTATCATGTATTTCCATGGAGACATTCTTCAATATCTCTTCCTGGGTTTCTATCTGGGTCTCAAGCAGTTTTTTTTCATGAATTACTTTAAACCGCTTGATTTCCTCCTCCTGAAGCCTCTTCCCTCTTTGGATCAGTCGTACAACCAGTAGTATAAACCCAATTAAAAAAACAGCAACAATAAAAGTGACTACTGCTTGAAGAAGGATTTCGGGATTCTCTTTGGACATAAGCAAGCGATTATCAGGAGTAGATAGTAAAGACTGTTTATATTGAGTAATAAGATATGCATATTCCTTACAATTTCCTTTGAGAAATTGGTCAGACTGTTAAGGACGACAACAACTGAAAGAGATCCGGTATAAAAGAAAAGAATCGCAACAGTAACCCAGAAAACAAAATCTTTCGTTAGCGGCAGCAATTCGTTCTTCTCATTTTGAAGGAAATTTTTAACCTTCCACAAACCCACAAAGATCAGCCAAACAGCAGACAGGGCATAGGAATAGGTGTGAAAAGCTTTATATCCCGTAATAAAAAAAATGTCAGTGATACATATGCCCGCAATGAAAAAGCCGGAAAACAGAATTGACTTTCTTTGTAGACCTGGTTCAGATGTCACGTAAAAAAAAGAAGTATACAGCGCTAATTCAACTATTGAAAGGCAATTGATGAATAAAAGATTATTCCAACTATGCCAGGCATAATAGGTGCCGACGGCTTCTACAAAGAAAGTAAAACACAACAGCATTGAGATTATTACGCGCTCAATCCCTCTACGTTGGAAAGTAGTGTAAACAGCAATAATCATTGCAGCTAGTAGGATCCACAGATCAGGGTTAATGGAATGCATAAAAAGGCCCCGGTTTTGCCGGGGCAAAATTACTCAATTTTAGGGCGGAAACTAGATAACTTTAATCCCCTTTTCGTCCTCTAAGATGGTCAGTCCAACTCTTTCCATTTCCAGCCCGAAAGGGATGCCTTCCGTACCAAGAGGATCGTTTCCGCCACAAAAGGGAGGACAGGCTGTCCCGTAATTGAATGCCAGAATTTCGGCACCACCTTTATGAGGCACATAGAGGTTTTTATGAAAAAGACCATTTTCAGTCTTTTTCTCTTTTGTAGCCACCAGAACCACAGTTTGCCTTCCCCGCAGCTCAATATCCCCTTCGAAATCCTCCGGGTAAACACCATAGTAGACCTTAATGCCATCCGCCCCGTGCTCGGACGCTAAACGAAGAAACTGTGTGATTTCTTCAATACCGAACCAGGTGCTTAAAGAATCAGGTTTCCCCAAAAATTGGGTGTTGGCTACCCATCTTTCTTTTTTGTAACGGCTGATAAGTTGGTCAACATGTTTGGTTCCGACCAACCGCCCGTTTTTCTGAAGAACTTGTGCTGTTGTCATTGGAATTAGTTTAGGTGAATAATACCACCAAACTATCCGACGTCATTGTAATAATACAGTTTCAATAATTTATAAAACAATTAATTACACATGTGTTATATATATAATATAATGTATGCCAAGAATTTCCGATTTTCGTGACAAATATTACCCTGTCATTGGAATAAAAAAACAATGCTTTCAGGGATAATAAAATACCCCCATAAATGGGGGCGCAAATAAAAAATAATCGGGGAGGTTAGATCTCAATGATAGAATGCGATCATTCCGTTCAGGACTCCGTATAATACCAAAACGGGACGGCTGTTAAGGTCAAGCTTTTGAAACAGGCTGTCCCGGTAATTTTCTACCGTTTTGAAACTAACCCCCATTTTCTCAGCTATCTCTTTATAACTCAAGTCGGTACTGGCAAGTTGAATAAATTCAACTTCTTTCTTTGTTAAAATACTCTTGCCGTAAAATCCTGTCTTTTTATTAGAATGCTCTCGAAATTGGAAATACTCCTTTTTAACAAGGTCGCCAAGGTAAAAACCATATTTATGCACCGACACGATCGCTTTCTGTATAACGGAAGGATCAGATGACTTATTAATATACCCGCAGGCACCGTTTACAATCATATTGATGATCATATCCTCTTCGCCGTAAAAAGAGAATACGATAATTTTAATATCCGGATATGACAACAACAATTTCTCCATGGTTTGTTGACCGTTCATTACCGGCATTGAAATATCTAAAAGGACAATTTCCGGTATACAGGTACCAGATATTTTTTTTAAAAGTTCTGCTCCGTTACTTGCTTCCATTACAATCTGAATTTCATCAGTCGATTCAATCAGCATAGCAATACCCCTTCTGGTTACCGGATGATCATCTACTAAGGCAATCTTAATCATTGAGCAGCATTGGTTTCACTAAACTAAAATTAAGGCTTTTTTATCTTGTTTTATAGGTCTTTAAAAACGAAGCCTGACTATAATCTTAATTAAATAACGAGCGCTTTCGGTCGCCACCTTACAACTCAACAATTACAGAGAAAGTTGTAAACGAGCCGGCTTTTATCTGGGGTGATATTTGATTCCATAAATCATACATTATCATTTATAAATAATGCCACCCAGATGGGTTGCTATTTGCAAACAAATTTGAACACGGCACCCATCGATCAAATCAAAAAAGAGTAAATCCAAATTTATCTACGAAACTTAGAGCGGAAACCGAAATGTGTAAAAAAATCCTGTTTCACCCACTCCAAATAGGGGGTTTTCCCCCTTGTATCAGTCAAAATTTGATTGTATTGTTGTATGGCATCAATCATTGCGAAAGAAAGTCTGCAACAGATTGATTTCTAATACAAAGTGTAGCACGCTTAAACTAATTTCTAACCATTAGATCATCGTTTTTCGTGCCACTTTGTTCGGCGCTTTTTGTTTTTTGTCTCCATATCAAATTCTACCCGATGAATAATTCTAAAATAAAAAACTGGCTTCCCGGTGTTTCTGCTCTCATTTGAAGGGAAGCTTATCGTTCCAATCAAAAACCACAAACATAAAATTCTATTTATGAAATCTCTGCCAACACTAACACCACAACAAGCTGGTGAGTTACTCGCATTTCAACGTGCTTCGAAACAAAGTGCAACTACTTACCTCAACCCTTCAGATCCCACACATCGAAAATTCATTGAAAGTATGCTCAATGCTGCCGGCAGAACACCGGCCAATTACCCATACCTCTATAAAGCACTGAACACGGGAGATTCATATAAAGGAGCCCCCGGCGTGGACAATGTACGCATGGTAGATGCAGGGAAAACTGCTGCCGGAAAAGCTACTGCAACCGTTTGGTCACGATCATCCAACGATAGCCTGATCAAAGGAGGTAATTTAATGGTATTCGACAGTGATACCGGTGCACTACTGGCGCAGGGAGAGAATACAGCGGTGAAAAGAGGCTTTCTCGCTTGTCCTGCCAGGAGCGCTACCGCTGCACCGGCCGGAAAAAACCTTTCTCTTCTGTACATGGGGCACACAACAGATGCCAACGGGTCTACCCGTTTTTACAGTTATACCAATAAAGTTGCGGTAGCGCAGGATGGCATCAAGGCTAATATTGCTATGCCTGTGATCCAGCATACAGGCAATGTAAACATTTGGATTGCAGTGGGCAGAGTAGCAGGTTCTCCATTTCCATCCAATACTGACTATATCTTTATAGAACCTTCCGCCAATGAAAATAATCCATATCTCATTGTTCCTTTTAAAGGTAATGTGGCGCTGAGCGGGCTTATTGACTTGCCCAGCCTTACCATTGCAGATCTCAGCACCAGTATTTTTGTAAACAATGGGCATGGCTCTACTGTCGAAATCACCAGAGCTACCCAATACACCACAGATGCAAAGATGATTGGTGCTTTTTCAGTGGGTACTCCTGCCAATGTTTTGCAGTGGGAATTTCCCTATGATCAAAAGGGTTACCAACAAACAAACTCAATTGTATACAACTCTACTTCGCTGGGCAACGAAATTGATAGTTATTTCTATTTCGCATTTAATGGCATCCCATTAAAAGGCGGCGCTACTGCACCTCCATTTTTTGTCTGCAGTAAAAACACACCCGAAGACCCATCTATCAATTGCACGCAGATACCGAACCTGTATTTCTGGTGGCATTGCCTGGCCAAAGGCACATTAGTAACGCTGGAAGATGGTAGTAAAAAACCAATTGAAGCCATCAATGAAACCTTCAGGGTAAAAACCGGTACTAACGGAAGTAGTTTCGCAGTATGCGCTACCGCATTAGGGCGACATAGTTCCGATCCGGCAGCAGGCACCCGCAAAGAGATATTCCGGCTCACCACCGCTAATGGTAAAAGCATCACTGCTACCGAGAACCATATGGTCTTTATGACGGCGGATAAGTGCAGAAGTATCAGCCATCTTGTTGCGGGCGACAAAGTAATGACCGATGAAGGCATGTCTACGGTAAAAAGCATTGAAGCGATTGCTTACAACGATATGTTTTATGCCCTGGCACTGGGTAATATAAAAGAACAAGCTGAAAAAAGTTTTCCGCACAATATGGCAAACTATTATGCCAATGGAATCCTTTGCGGTGATCAGCTGGCAATGCGCCATCATTGCAATGAAGCGCACCATGATCTTGAATACATGCTGCCGCGCATCAAACAGGAACTGCATACTGATTATGCATCCGCATTACATCACAAGCGCTTTTAATACCCTACTCATGGCCAACAATCTTATCAAGAACCTGTTTTATGCCAGCCCCTATTCCGTTCCACCTCCCGGCGTAGGTACTACTGGTGTAACATTACAGACAGATCCGGCGCAATCGCCCACGCCTGCCGGCGTTACCAACCCCGTGCTGGTGATCCGCTTGCGAATGGCGTCAAGCCCGGTGGTTATTGGCATATCTGCTACATCCGGTCCCGGTACAAGTGTAAAGACAGCTATCTATCAGCCGTCTTTTCCTTTATCCGCCACCGAGTCTTATATGATCGATATCATCTGGGTGCCGTCGGGCACACCGCCTGAAAATATCGACTGGAACAGTGCCATCGCATCTGCACCCGTAACAGCAGCCGAAGTGATGGTAGGTAGCGCCGCTTTCAATGGCACTACGCTTGATGCAACGGTAACCTATGGTGCAAGCAGTGTTGCAGTAGGCGCACAGGTAAATGTATTCGCCCTATCAGGCGGTGTATATGTGAATATTGGCAGCGCGCAAACTCAGGGTAACAGGTTATCTGTACCTGTTACCACCACCGGGTTTACTGCGCCATTCTCTTTCAATGCACAAGCCATTATTCCCACCAGCAATTCGGGAGGCGGTGCTTTTGCACCGCCTTTCAGCATGGGGCCTCCTACCGTGATCAGCAATTACACCAGCGTACCACAAGCGGCTAAAACAATTGCTGCAGCTGTTTACAATGGCAAAAGCCTTTCTCTTTCCTGGAACCTCGATACCGTTGCCGGTTGCGTGAACCCCGATTCCAGCCTCATACAGGTACTTGCCAGCAACCAGGTTGTTGCCAGTTTTAAAGGAGGCCCTGTTTCTGCCAATATTCCGCTGGATATTTATGGCCAGTCAAACATTACCGTTCAGTTATCTACTGTAGCCAACAATATTGGCAGTACACCTTTGTCCTTCAGCCTGATCACGCAGGCGCCAACGGTAACTAATGTTGTTGCTGATAAAACAGCGGGAAAAGTAACGGCAAATATTACAACGACCCCCACAGGTCTTTCCGCACGGGCTTACCTGATGGATGGAGATATAGTACTTGCCGGTCCTGTTGCACCCACTAGCGGCGTAGTGAGTTTTAGTTATAGTACATCAAAGTACAATGTAGAAGGAATGGTTGGGCTAAGCGTTATTGCCAGCAGTGTATCTGCCGATGGAACAGTAACAGGCCCTGCAAGTAAGCCCGCCATTTTACTGGCCACCGCACCTATACTGCAATCCGCCCTCCTGCGCATCGATCCCGCAAACAACGCACAATGGAGAGCAGATATTGCCTGGAACCGCCTGCCTGATAGCGCTGCCAATGTTACTGCTTATACAGTTTCTGTTTTACAGGAAACGACTGTTATAGCTACGCAAACCATTTCCGGCACTACTGCCACACTTACGTTTGCCAAAACAGCAATCGACACCACCAAAACACAAACCATACAACTCTTTGCTACCGGAATTACCGGCGGTAATAGCCCTGCACAAACTTTGTATGCGCTGTTTGCACCGCCATTGCTTGCTTCATTGGTTACAACAAAGGGACAAATCGGTATTACCTGGACCGTACCGGCCACGCTTCCGGCAGCCAATACATTGCCGGTAAGCTATCGCGCGATCATTGCATCCGGCGCTGCTACTATTTATCGTGGAAACGAAACAACTGCTACACGCAGTGCCATTCAGCTTGCCGCCCTTTCTATTCCGGATACCGGCAACCTGGTGGCAATGGTAAATATTTCACTTGGACCGGTTACACTTCAGTGTGATCCGTCTATGGCTGCCACCTGTAGTGCCAGTCCGTTATTGACAGCGCCCATTATTAACGCAACTACTGCTGCAGCCACTACCAATATAGCTACACTGAACTGGACCGCTGTTACAGGCGCCAATGCTATTGCCTATAATATCAATTTTACAAAAGGCAATCCGCAAACCAATATTCCAACAAACGCTTTTGCATTAACAACAGCGCTTACGCCTGGAGCATTGCTCGGTTATACTGTAAGGGCAACCGGAACTTCAAACGGTGTTCCGGTTACAGGGCCTCCTTCTAATGAAGCATGGGTGCCAACGAATATGGCCAATGTTTCCACAGTCCGCTTCACTGGTAGCAATACAACTGTGGAGTGGGAGCAGGTGCCAGATGCTGTATGCTACTGTATATCGGTATACGACAATGCAACGCCTGCCAACCAAGTGTATACCAATACCACCAGTGCCACCAGCGATTCGTTCACTATTACGGCTGCCTCGGGGAAAGAATACACGGCCTATGTACAACCCATCATGAAAAATGGAACAGGTCTTGCCGGAACATCACTTAAACTATTCGCGCCAGCCTTATTCCTGAGCCAGCAGCCTGCTTCCGCCGCCTATCCATATATTTATCCGGCGCAAAGCATGTCGGTACTCGGTTCTGCAACCACAGGCCCTACGGCACAGGCCATTGTATTGTATTTACCCGAACTGGGTGCTGCATCCGGAGCACTGGGTACCACACCGATTGAAGTAGCTCCTTTCAAGATTGAACCTTCAGGAAATACTGCTTTACCCTATAAGCTAACCATTGCAGCAGATCCATTGGCCTGGACATTCGACACTACTGCAATACGTGCTGCCTTGCAACAAGCCTATGTCAATTTCCTGAAGAATATTGAAACGCCTCCTGGGGGCACACTTGCCGGCGCCACGCCGTTTGGTATTTCACTCGTACAGTTGGCCATCGCCTGTTCATTACCACAGACTTTTGCAGAACAACTCTATTACAATTTCGGATTCTCTACAGTTTCCACTGTGGGATCGGGTTATGTAGACCTCAGGCCGGGCATGGTGTTGCGGGTAGCTGCAAGCGACTACATTGGCATTGCGCAAAGCGGACTGCCTTCCTGGATCAACGGTTATGCGGGCGCTACCATTCTCGATTTTGAAATAGGCAGCTATCTGTCGGGCACTAACTGGCGTACAGGGTTCGATGCATTTTTAAATACACTTACTTCGCAGGGCTCTCTTACCGTTTCATCACCGGCTGCCTCTACGGGTTCCGTTCAGGCCGGCCTTGCCGGGGCGGTTGACTTGTATTATCCGCAATTCATTCAACCTTTCTATCGCCTGTATTTCCCATCTGCCATCAGTAGTCCATGGGGCAATGGATCAAATCTCACAGGATCGAATTTTACATTAGTAGCAGCGGGTAAATACAGCAGTTTGCAAAGCACAACAGTTGATCCGTCCAATAACCCTACAGCGTATTTCCGCGGCAGAGCTATTGTAGAAGTGATGATCAAAGTATTGGTCAACGGAAGCGAAAGACTTGTACCCATCGGTACCAGCCTGGGCAACCTGCTGGAGCAATTAGGCTTACGACCAGCATCTACATCACCGGTATTGAAGCAACTTCGCGTTTATCGTTCCATCATACCGGCAATTACCAGTACAACTACTGCAACAGCATTGGGACCTCAACTGGAATTGTGTGTTGACTGGAATGGTTTGGCAGTATATGGAACAGGTAATGGGTTGAATGCCATGTCGGTTCCATTAATGCCTGGCGACCAGGTTATCACAAATAAATATTAACCCATTCATGAGCGCTGTTCCGGTATTCAACCAGGTTAACTCTTCCGTATATGTGTTGTCAACACTCGCAGATACCGGACTGGTCAATTATTGGGCAGGATACTTTGCAGATCCACCTGGTAGCCTGGGCACCAGCGCCAGTACAAGTACAGTGTGGCAGAACATCGGTGGCTTTTATTTATTCCTAGATCAAATACCTTCCGACTGGACAAAGTTCGCAGCAGATTTAACAGCACTCCGTCCAAATCTGGGTCCGCCTGATATCGTTCGTTGTGTGTGGATCAGCAATGCAGGTCAGTCTTATTTGCAATGGCAGATCACTGTAGCTTTTGCAAAAGCTACCGGAACGGGTGTCAACATCAGTTGGCAATTGATGCGATCCGTAGCTTTTAACATCGGCGCTTACCAATTATCGCTGACAGGATTGAGTGCACTCACTTATATCACCGATGAGAACGGAGGCGGTATCGGCTTTCCTGGCGGGGTGTTCAATGGCCCGGAAGGGGGCTATACTTTTCCAACAGCACAGCTGTCATTCAGCGGAACAGCACTTGGTGCATTCAGCAGCAGCATGACTATTGCAGCGCCTTCCAGCCAGGACCAGTGTGATCTGTGGAAAGCACTCAACATTGGTTTGCAATATGCAGCGGCACCTACGCCTTCTGATGATGAACCAGTTCCTCCTGTTAATGGAGATGATCCCGACCCGGCAGCTATGGCCTATGCAACTGCAACAAAAATATTGTTCATGCCTGTGTTCGCAAGGCAAACAGCAACCCTTAACCTGGGCATCCTGTTCGATCCATTGCTGCCACTGGTGGCTTCCCGCACTTCATTCAGTTTATTTCCTGCGGGAACAACGGCTTCACCCATACAGGAAAGTTTCCTGCGAACCACACGCGGATACACTATTCAGTTAACGCCACTCAAAGCGAATGGGGTACTCCCCGATGCACGTTTTGTATTCGGCTATTGCCCGGTACAGGAAAGCCTGTCAGAAGAAGGATATCGTTATCATTTAAGTCCCGATGGTGCATTCCAGGCAACCATCCTCACTCCTTCGCAAAAAAAGAGTAAGCGCAGCACAACTACACCCCTGCCCAATCAATTATTATTGGGTTTGTCCGGATTGGAATACGCAAGCCTCGATGGCGCCAGTTACATGATCATATTCCAGGGAAACAAACCGGCATTCATTCCTTATGTTCCGCCATCGCAATCACAGGCACCCGATATATCTAAAGCACTGACAGGAGCGGCAACTACTTCACACCTCACTGTTATGTCGCTCAACAACCAGGTGGTTAACCCTGTATATTATGCGCAACCGCGCGAAGCGCCGCTCTTTTCCGGTATCGATCATCGTACCGACAATATCCTTGATTTCAATCCCATGCCTGCTTTTACCTTTCCTTATAATGTGCAACAGCAGCCAGTTGTATTTCCCGTAGGCATTTACAAAGGACTCAGCAGTGATGAGAATGCACTTGCACGTGAAATGGAAAATGCAAGCCTGGCCCCCTACCGTAATTATTTTATCAGTAAACAATATGGTGTAACAGCCCATGCCGCCAACGCGGAAAACTTCCCCGTACCCAAACGACGTTTACGCAGCGTGAATGATCCGCTGGGTGTGACGCCACAAGGACTCGTAGCTGAACTGACGCCCGACTATAAAAATTTCGATGGTCTCATCATGGGTAATATGCCCGGCACTAATTATCCCAAAGTAGACTTCACAGCCGTAGAAGGCATGTTCAAGCAGGCTTTACAGAACAATCAATTGTTTTTTGTTGCAACCAACGCAGGCGTGCTTATGAGTGGCACTTCGGTACGGTACCAGCTGACAGAAAAAGACAAACCCTTTCTGCTGGCGATGGGCGTAACGCAGGCTGTTATTGATGCCGTATACCTGGCTGTAAGCAGGGCCACACAGCCGTTTGATACGGAGGAGTTATTTGTAAACTGTATCCGTACTGCTGCGGGTAATGATCTCGGTTCTTTTCTCAAAGTAGCCGGCATACTCAAAGTGGAAATGGATGGATGGACTTTCCAGTTGTCGCCGCGCACCTGGCGTACCGATGCGGAGAGTCCAACACTCCTGGTTGCCAAATTCTGCAACCGCTCACTGAGAGACCTGGCCAATGATACCAGTAGCTGGTATTGGCCCGAAGTAGCTACACCTCAGAATGGAACGCTGACTCAAACACAAACAGTATTATTAAATATTTGTAAGGCGGCCGCTGCACCCGATGCAGCCAAACCCCTGCGCATTTTTTACGATACGGTGCTCAACGACAAAAACTGGAACGGCTTCTTGTTTCTGAATGCTCCGGTGGATATTTCAGAGATGCCCGATGACCTGAAATTCTTAACAGCAGGTATTGACCTTACCAAATTCTGTGCACATCATATCGGTTTCTCACAAACGCCCTTCAATGTGCTGAATGGTGTTCCCCAGTTGCAACAGACGGCGGCATTCGGACTGATCAATTACGAAGACCCCATGGATCTCTACGCGGAACAGAGCATTCCATTTGGTTTTAAAACAACAAGGCTGCGGGTGCGTTTTGCCAATGCGGCCCTCGTAGATTTCTCGGCCGAAGTAGAACTCATGCTTAACAGCCTGTTAGGATCTTCATTAACCAAGCAAATAGCAGCACGCGGAAATAACCTGATCATTGGAGGCTCTTACCAGCGTGTGGGCGGCGCACCCTGTTATGCATTTGCATTGAATGGAGAAAATATTTTCAATGCCAATGATACGGTGCTTACAGACATCGAAGTATTATCGGTACAGGTGGTTAATGGTGGAATTACCAATTCTGTAAACGTGCTCACCAATTTTATATTGATGGGGAATTTCAGGTTCCTGCGTATAGAAGCATTCGATCTGTTCTCTTTTGGTCCGGGCGAAGATACCGACGACAGGTTCCTGCGATACAATGGACTTGGTATTAACATGCAGTTCTCACTGGCTACACCGAAACAACAAACCTTTACGGTAAAAGAATCCAATACTGCATTCGACATGGTGGCCAGTCATCAACGGACATCCTCACTGATGAATAATTTTCCATTAGCCATCAGCGGATTGGTTGCCAGCCCCAATCTTGCAGCGGAAGGCGAAAAGCCAAGTGGACAAACACCGGAAGACATGGGTTATACTTCTGTTGCAGCGCCACTGGAGCAAACACCGATGGTGCCTGGCTGGTATGGGCTGGTACTGACGCTGGACCTGGGAACATTCGGCGCATTGACTGGTAGTGTAAGCTTTAAAATTTCTATCCTCGCCGCCTGGAGGAAAGGTGATTCGCAAACGAATGTACCAGTTTATCTGGGGTTGAAATTACCAGGTATACCGGTGCTGGGCGGAAGTTTTCCTTTACAGGGCGTGTTGAAGATCGGTTTCCGGAATTTTCAGTTCGAAACTTATACTACCGCACAAAACGAGCTCGGGTACCTGTTACGGCTCCGGCGTTTTTCATTATCTGTGCTGGTATGGAGTTTCCCTCCCGGCAATAACAACATCATTTTATTCGGACAGCCGCGAAACCCGAAAGGTTCATTGGGTTGGTATGCAGCGTACAGTGATGACAAAGACGATACACAGGCAAAGACAGATCCATTATTATTAGAAAATACAACGCCACTACCGGATCATGTGCAGCGGCGTTTAAAATCGGGCAGGCGTACGCCACCCATCGGGTAATATAAAAGCATACAATATGGCAACAGGTGTTGTAAAAGTAACCGTAGTAGACGTTGGACAGGGGCAATGTACGTTCGTGGAAATTTATAACACGGACAGCACCCCTAAACTCATTCATGCACTTCTTTTCGATTGTGGAAGTGATAAAAAAAGCGATGAAACGTCAACCAACCTCCAATATATTGCTACCAAGGTAGCAGGTATGGATACACCTGCCTTTGATACCATTTTTTTCTCCCATAGTGATAAAGACCACATTAGCCTCACATATGATCTCCTGCAGGAATTCCCTTCTTCGAAAAAACCAACCGTAAAACAGGTTTGGTATGGAGGCGCCCGCAGCAGGTATACCAAATACGATTTCAACATCCTGGATTACCTTGAAGAAGAAGGATATTGCACAAAATCCAATCTCAAAACAACAGGAAGTAATTATACCGGATACGACACAACTTCTAAAAGTTTCACTCAATATCTCTGGAGAAGCGCCGATAATTCGGTTGCAGTATATGCAATCGTTTCTAATGTATTGTCGGATGATCCTGACTGGGACGAAAATGACCTGGATGTAGAAGGAAAAACCGCAGAAGCATTGAACCGGGTATCCATGGTCTGCTGGCTTTCTTATGCAGGTGCTTCTTATGTAATCTGTGGTGATGCTACTAATAAAACGATGGGGGCCATAAACACTCGGTTTACTGCCGGCACTACCGTATTTAATAAAAATAACATGACAACACTGCCCCACCACGGAAGCCGGGCCACGGGGTTTGCAGTGAAATCATCAGAAGTTGCAAGCAGTACAGCCAAACAGGTGGTAAGCGATTTTGCAGGACTTCTTAAGTCGAAGACCCTGACAATAAGTTCTTTTGAAAAACACCGGCACCCTTCCCTGGAGTTGATGAATGCATTTCCGCCTACCATTACTACTCCTTTTGTAAGAGATCCCAGGCTTAAGGAAACAAATGCCCACAGACTGATAGGCAATGTCGATATCGCATTAACACAGCCCAAAGGATGGAGTCTCCTGAAAACATATTACTCTTTCGATACTACTTCCTGTATGTTCAGCACCAGGTATTCCCAGTTAATGACATGGTTTTCCTACAACCTGGGAGCTTCGTCAGTGGCCGTAGCAAAAGGTCCCACATCATCATCAGTAGCTATCAATGCATTTGCCTGCTGGCAGTATGAAACACAAACAAATGGGAACTTCCTCTTAGGTGGTTATGCCAATCTTGCATTGCCACTTGTGCTGTTTACAGCAGGAACCACATCTATGGTTGCATCACAACCCAATCCCGCCATCGCATCCGTCCGGGTAAAAGATCAATCGAAAAAAGTACGGCAGCCTGCTCATACGCAATCGCAATTTTATGATCAGTTAAAACAGTTTCGTTGAAAAAAGATTCGTTCATACATGCAAGACAATATATAACCAATTTAAACCAACAGGGTATATGGCAACAGGCATTGTAGTAATAAGCGTATTAGATGTAGGACAGGGACAATGTACGTTTGTAGAGATCTATAATACGGCGAGCACCCCTAAAATCATTCATACGCTTCTTTTCGATTGCGGAAGTGATAAACAAAGTAGTGAAACGCAAACAAACCTCCAATATATTGCTACCAAGGTAGCAAGTATGGATACCCCTGCCTTTGACACTATTTTTTTCTCCCATAGCGATAAAGACCATATCAGCCTCACCTATGACCTCTTGCAGAAATTCCCTTCTTCAAAAAAACCAACTGTAAAACAGGTTTGGTACGGAGGAGCCCGCGAAAAGTACACCAAGTCTGGCTTTAATATTCTGAATTACCTTGAAACGAAAGGATATTGCACATCATCCAATATCAAAACAACAGGAAGCAATTACACCGGCTACAATACAACTTCTAAAAGTTTCACAGAATATCTCTGGAAAAGCACTGATAATTCGGTTAAGGTATATGCGATCGCTTCCAACGTATTGTCAGATGATCCTGATTGGGATGATAATGACTTGAGTGTAGAAGGGAAAACAGCAGAGGCACTGAACCGCGTATCCATGGTCTGCTGGCTTTCCTATGCAGGCTCTTCTTATGTGATCTGCGGCGATGCCACCAATAAAACAATGGGTGCCATAAATAATCTGTTTACCGGTGGCACCCCCGTATTTAATCAAAATCTGATGACAACATTGCCCCACCACGGTAGCCGGGCCACAGGGTTTGCAGTCAGCTCATCAGCAACAGCAAGCCTTACAGCTATATTAGTAGTAAGCTCATTCTCTGCTCTGTTAAAATCTAAAACAATAACTGTCAGCGCCTACCAAAAGCACCGGCATCCATCATTGCAGTTAATGAGTTATTTTATCCCTACTATAACTACCCCAATCATAAAAGACCCCCGATTAAAAGAAAAAAATTCGCATCGGATTACGGCTTATCTCGACATCAATGTGGGAACGGGCACAGGCATGTTCCTCGTCAGAAATCTACCTTATTCATTTGAAACATTAATCAATACTTTAACAACGCGGTATTTCGACGGATTTCCCACATTCTCTTATAACATTGGTCTCTTTACTACAGCTAAGCCATCTCAGGGACTGGTAACCTCAACTACCGTAATCAATGGTTTTGCATGCTGGCAGTTTGAAACACAAACAAATGGGGACTTTCTTTTAGGTGGTTATGCCAATCTTGCATTACCACTTGTGCTGTTTACAACAGGAGCCACATCTTCGGTCGCATCGAAATCCGGTACGACCGACTTGTTGGAAGCAATTACAGTAACAAATCCGCCCATCGCAACTGTTAGGATAAAAGACCAACCACAAAAAATATGGCAACCTTCACAAAGGCTATCGCAATTCCATAACCATTTAACACAGTTTCGTTGAAAACGGCTAAATCATGAGTTCAGCAAATGTATATACAGCGCTCAATAGTTATATTCAAAACAACTCTATTGATTTATGGGCTGCAGCCAACGGCTCGCCCGACCTGGCAGGCATGCTGCCGGTATTGGGGCTATTCAACATCAACGCGGCTTATACACTTACATTTGTTGTCTTAACGCAAAGTCCCAGTGGTGCAAGCGTTCGCCTCACGGGAAGCGGTTCTTTCAATGGTGCAAACCCATATACGGCAAATGCAACCCTGCAATATATACAGGAGGGAAATGTTTTTTCATTGGAACTGGCCATCACTACAGACTGGATTATTTCCAATTTCTTTTCTTCATTGCCCGAAACACTCATGCAAGTGCCAACGATTCAGCAAGGCATTTTATGGTATCCTTCTGTACTGAATGGCATGACAATACGAACGGCTGTTTTCTCAGGAAAAACCAGAGAAACCAAATTAACGCTCACTGGTTTCTTATTACAACCCAATAATCCCAATCTCTTAAACAGGACCCCAATGGTGGGCCCCTGGCCGCTTCGTTTATCAGGGTCAGTAGAAATGCCCACCAGCACCCGCAGTTATCCATTGATCAACCTCGATGCAAGGGGTAATGACACCATTATCAACGTGGCGAAACAGCAGGATATAAATGGTCCGGATGCAATGGGCCTCTCTAATCCAGGTCTCACACTGCTGGTACAACCGTTGAAACCACAGCAACCCAACAGGATCGCTTTTTCAACCATCGAGTTATTTGCCGATTTTGCCCTGGGTGAGATCAAAGGCCGTATTGCCACCCTGGTTCTTTCGAATGATGACGTGTGGAATTTTACTGTCCGCTTCAAGAAAAACGTATTTACATTGAGACAGGGCCTTGCGCAGCTTACCCGCATTTTTGGCGTGGAACTGCCTATCCCTATGAACTTCCCCGTACTCACTGATTTTTATGTTGGGGAAATCGATATGGATCTTCAGAATACAGGCTCCAATGCAATTCCTTCCTTCTCTTTGTTGAACCTGGCTGTTACCATACGCTCAGAAAAAACATGGGACCCTCCTATTCCTTTTGTTACGATTGACAAAGTTGGTACACGATGGGTATGGGGATGGTCGATGGTGAACGGGGAGGGCGGGCCGGAAAAAAGATACACACTCACCGGTTCTGTATTTGGCACCATCAATTTCGGCGGCAGCAACGGGCAAACAGCATTATTACCTGCTCCCCCGCCACCGGATGATACACCTGATGGCAGCAGTAAAGCACTTGCTGTAAACGACAACCAGGTATCGCTCAACGTAAACATGTCGCTGCCTAATTTTATCATTTCCGGCTCTCTTGCACAAGACAGTTATATCCCCATTGGTAAGGCATTGAACTTTTTCTTTAAGAACGAGGGACCTTCTACCGGCCTGCAAAAAATGAAGATTACCAGGTTAAGGTTCTCTGCAGACCCTATTGGTCAGAATTATTTTGCGGAAGCCACCATATTTTTTGGCGAACCGGGAAACCCGGATCCGCAACAGGGATGGATGATCAATCTTTTTGTTATTACCATCATACTCAACCAGCTCGAATTTAATATTGCAGTGAATGATGGAAAAGTATCCGGTGGTATCAGTGGTACTTTTTTCCTGGACCAGGGCGATCCCAGCGATTACAAAATGCCGCGGATCATGATCAGCGCGGAATATCCGCCGCAACAGCCCGATGCACCGGAAGGATGGACACTCAGCGGTCATCTATACCCCGGCACATCCATCAGCGTTACAAAACTGGTTTATAAATTTATTTATGGCGGAGGTACAACCCATCCACCCCGCTGGGTTCCGGATATTCTCATCGACCGCCTTGATGTTGTTTTCACCACTGGTTCCAAAACACCAACCAGAGAAGTAAAAGCATCTTACACTTTCGGCGGCACCATTTCCGTTCGCTGGGAGCCCAATATTTTCAATACCCCGCTAAAGATCAATGCTTCAGCCAGCATTGACCTGGCAAAACCTGCTACAACAGATACACCCAGCGGCAAGCTAACAGGTACTTTCAGTGTCAACAAGATCCAGCTCACTGCAAGTCTTACTTTCGGTGTTCCTGAACCTACTTATCTTTTTAAAGTACAGTTCGACCAGCTTTGGCTGCAGGCCACCACATCGTGGCGGGGCGAACAGAACAACCGCCACCAGGTTGTTTCATTGCAGTTAGGCGGTGTTACACTGGGTGATATACTGGAATACCTGGTGAACCTTGCTGCACCTACCATTGGCTTCAAGCTCGATTCGCCCTGGGATGTATTAAAGAAAGTGGACCTCTCCCGTTTTGTGCTGACCATTGATCCGAAAGAAAATATCGTTGAATTTGTATTCAATGCCAATGTTGACCTGGTGATTGCACAACTCGATTCAATTGGTGTGCGATACAGTAAAAAAAGCGGCGACGGGAAAGTAGACCTGATCCTTACCGGCAGTTTCCTCGGACAGCAATACACCAACGATAAGCCATTAAGCTGGGATGTGATCAATGATCCGCCTCCCGCTGTTCCCGGGAAAGGACCAAGCCTGGTCAACCTTCGTTACCTGGGTCTGGGCCAGAGGGTAACATTCAGCGGCACTACCCCCAGTACCGTTGCGGATAGTATTAAGAAGCTGAAGCAGGACATGAAGAAGCCGCCGGACGATGGTAATCCATTGCCCAGCACTATGTTGTATGCTGCCAATAGCCAATGGCTGATCGGACTGGATATACAACTGATGGAGACCCTTGATCTCGGGATCATCTTCAACGACCCCAAACTATATGGCTTATCCATTGCATTGAGCGGTGAACGTGCCGGACCATTGGCCGGCCTGCGTTTTGAAATACTATATAAAAAGATCACCGATGAAATAGGCATGTACCGCATTGAGTTCCAGGTACCCGATATGTTCCGAACCATCCAGTTGGGCGCGGTTTCTATCACACTGGGCATCATCGTAATTGAAATTTATACCAACGGTAATTTCAAAGTAGACCTTGGCTTCCCGTATAACCGCAACTTCGACCGTTCCTTCAGTTTGCAGGCTACCATCTTTATTGGCCGTGGTGGTTTTTACCTCGGCGTATTGAATGGCGATACTTCCACGCAGGTACCACGTATTTCCAACGGTAATTTCTCACCTGTTATAGAACTGGGCATCGGCATCTCAGCAGGTGTGGGAAGAGAGATACGCGCTGGCATTCTTGCAGGCGGCGCTTTTGTAGAGCTGCAGGTCATATTCCAGGGCGTGCTCGCCTGGTTCAATCCCAACAGCAGCGGCGCCGCTCCCGCCAAATTTTTCAAATGCCAGGGCGTGGCCGCCATTCATGGAAAAATATATGGCTCGGTAGATTTTGTAGTGGTCAAAGTATCCATTACCCTCGAAGCCTATGCACAGGTGAGCATCATCTATGAGTGTTATCAGCCTATGCTCATTGAACTGGAAGTGGATGTAAGCGCCGAAGCATCGATCAAAATATTGTTCGTCAGAATTTATTTTTCATTTGGTGTACACCTAAGCCTCGATTTCACCGTTGGCTCTGCAGAACCCACACCCTGGATACTCAGCAATAATAACAGTGGCGGCAGATCCTCTGCTGCACTGGCAACTACCAGCCATCACCTGCTGAACCCCAGGCGTCCTGTTGCGTTGAGAACCAACAAGCACCGGCGTTTGCAAGTGCTTCGTGAAGCGCATGTAATGACCATGGGGTTGCAGGGTACGGCTGCTTTGCAGGAATACAACCTGGTATGGCATCCCACCAATAAAGTTTTCCCTGACTCACCACGCAATGCACACCTTACCTTATTGCCGGTATTCACCATTGATGGTGTACCGGTTAACTGGGATGGAACAACACCGGTAAACGGCAACCCCAATTACCGCAGTGCTTTTGTTCTTTTTGCAGACACCGGCATGTCCACCTCAGCCGTAACAGCGGCTGACTGCGCCATACGCAGTGCGGCCCACAGCGCCATGACGGTAAGCGATACCGATACCAGTTTGCTCGCTGCCGATATCCTCACACAAGGCTTGCTTTTATATGCCATCCAGGCATTCCCGCGCGACCCTGCAGAAGGCAACAATATTACGGCCTGGCAGATCACGTCCTTACTGGATCAGCTCAATATGCCCGATACCATGTCGGGCGGACTATCTATCGACAACCTTAAAACATTCTTCACAACCAATATCAATCTCTGGATCAGTGGCGATATTACACCCCGTCCTGATGACAAATCTGCCATGGTATTGCCACTCCCTCCATTTGTGGGATGGACATCTCCGCAGGGTGGCACGATTGATTTCAGCACTAAGAATAAGATCGGTCCTTGGTATGAATGGGGTATCTCACAATTACTGGGTAGTTATTTCCCGGTAGGTGGAGACAACAGTAAGAAGCCGGCGCAGGACGATCCCTCCACTTACGAATCCTTCACCAGTTTCATGTTCCGCGACTTTTGCCTCATCCTTATGCAGAACGGTATTAAGGAGATGCAGAAGCAGATGAATAATACCACGGTTACCGTAACGACTGTGAGCAGTGTAGTGCAAAACCTGGAACAAGTAGCAAAGACACTGCCCAATGCCAGCGTGCCATACAGGATCTGTTCGGGAGACACAGTTGAAAGCGTAGCGGAAAGCCTGGGTGCAACGGTTGAAGAGCTTACATTCCTGAACGATCACCTGCAAAGCGACCTTGAAACATTACCCGTTGGCACACCCCTTACCATTAAGCTGGGCGTTCCGCCCGAAGTATTGGCTATGGACAACGCCGATATTTCGTTTGCCGTGACTCAATGTACATTAGGCACACTGGTTCACCAGGCCGCTCAAAACGATACCCTGCAAAATATTGCCAGCCTCTTCAATGTAGCAAGCGTTGCCACTTTACTCGCCTACCAGGATAAAGCCTACCCCGTACTTTCTTCCGGTCCCAATATCCTGGCCCCCGGAAACAGTTTCGATCTACCTCAGCAAACATTTGTCAATGCACCTGCCGATTTTGTTCA
Organism: Hydrobacter penzbergensis; assembly: GCF_900106985.1. NCBI lineage: Bacteria > Pseudomonadati > Bacteroidota > Chitinophagia > Chitinophagales > Chitinophagaceae > Hydrobacter > Hydrobacter penzbergensis. The sequence goes on from NZ_FNNO01000015.1 coordinate 56,445, forward strand.
GCTGCGTGTCGCAGGTGTTTTCTTTGCACGTTACCTTGATGCATCCATATTGAAAAATACACCGCTTCCCGATATGGCCAACTGGTATGTGCAGGCCATTGCCGAGGTGAACCAGGACCTGTTGAAACAATTGTTCCCCGAGCAAAAGATCCCTTCGGTCATTGAATTACCACCGGGTCAGGTTTTATCGGTACCGAATGCCTATCAGAATGCCTACAATATACTCGCTAATCGTAACAATTATACCACTGTTGCAGGCGATACACTTTATCGCATCGGGCTGGCGCTCGTATTCCAGCAGGATTTCGGAACTACTACCCCACCAGGTATTACACAGTGGCCTACATTCCGGGCAGGCGTTACATCCACCGGCACACAAAGCTGGTCTATCCCCGCATGGCAAGGAATGATCATTGAATCCGGAACAAACATTGAATCGCTGGTACGCCGGTTGATTGTAAACGCAAGCTGGATAAGCATTATACCGGTGCAACCTTCAAAAGGCACATGGTCATACGACTGGGATAAAGTGGCCGTATGGTTATCGACAGCAAAAATCATTGCACCGCTCGCCAGCATCACCGTACCCAATGCAACAGTAGTTTCAACCACCCCGCTCAGCTTCAGCATACTTTCGACAAAATATGGACTTACTGTTACCGACGCAGCCACGCGTCTTAAAAAATTAAACGGTCTCTATGCCAGTGGCACCGTGCTGAAAGTGAAATTATTACCGGCGCAGGATATCACTGTTCTGGTGAATGCAGTACTGCAAGGCGATAGTTTTACATCCATCGTGAACCAGTCCTCACGAATGTTGCTCTCAGGATTACGTCTGCCATCACTGACAACGGACGGAGGCGGACATACAGTGCCTGATCCTGCCCATCCTTCTCCACTGTATGATCTTACTGGTCAGCAGTTCAATATTGCATTGGACAGTACCAAACCAACAGATAATGCACTTACACTCTCCCTTGCATCACAACAAAGCTGGATCAAACTGTTCAATTCCATTACTGTGCAAACCGGGCAAACGCTGGCTTCACTGGAAGCAGCTTACCCCAACCTGCTTGTATACAACCCGGGACTCAATGAGTCTACTTTTAAAGTTGGCATGATATTATTGACCGCACCGGTAAACTCGCTCGATTATAGTTATACCAATGCAGATATACTGGGTGTAATGCCCGCAACCGGTTTAGCCATCACACCCGTTCCGGCCACGCCGCCTGCACCTGTGGTGATGAAGATACTGGGTACAGTACCGCGCACCTATGGACTGGAGCATGGCATTGAATTACAAACGCCTTTGGCGCTTGCTATTCCAACAGATCCTGCCCTTCCTAATATCACCGGCAATCCTGGTTTGTGGATGTTGCCTTCCGATCTGCAGGAAAAAGCAAGAAATGGTGTTACTACCCTGTATGAAATATTAACAGTGCAACAAGGTACAGCTGCAGGAAGCAAAGCTGTTCAGATCAACAGCAGTACCTATGGCACGCTCATTCCGTTTAAAGTGAAACGGATGAATGACAGTTCATCGCAGTTCAATCTGATGGGTGTAGATACCGATAAACGCAACCTGCTGATTACACTCAGTAACTGGCTGCGCCAACAGGGCAGTACCGATAAAACCACCGTAAACCTGCTGCTTGCCCCTGCTCCTAATGCAACCAATACTTCGGGACTAACAATACTTTCAACAACTGCGGCAAATGCATTTTTAATAAAAACCAATCTGTCTACCGTATCAGTTCCGCCTGCTATGTTGACAAGGGCGGCGAACCTGAAAGACACAGGTAATAGTGTTTATTATGCAACCCTGGCTTCCCTGGCCGATTTCCTCGAATTGTTATGGGAAGGAAGCGTAGTAGGCGGGATAGGTTATTATTTCAGTCCGGGTATGCAACTCCCGGGAAGCGCATTCGACCAACAGGGAAATATTACCCTTCAATTATTGGTGATCGCAGGTACACAACAATCGCTCGCTCCTAATGGACGCAGCCTGCTTCCTTTCAATAACTGCGCATTGATTGGCCCTGGCGCTTACAATGCCCAGTTCTCTCTTTTCATGGAAAGCGCTGGCAGCACCGATCCTTCCGAAACCATTGCGCAGGCATTGGTTCCGCCGGGTAATGTAGGTTTTGAGCTGGTTACTGCCAATCCGGATACCATTACACCTGCCCCCCCTGTCCCGGTAAAATTATTACGTAACCTGTACAGCCTGTTGAGTTTTGAAGTGGCGCAACAAACTGGATCTCCTTTCTATGCACCACCATCAGGTATGCCCGTGATGCCCGATCCTTCGGACAATTCAAGACAACAGGCGTGGGAAAAAGCGCGTGCTCTTCGCAAAGCGATTGCAGCTAAACTTGTAACAACAGCAGATACAAGTGCTAAACCTTACTGGCGTTATGCACAGGTATTACCTGTGTCGCGGTTTATACGGCCTGGCACAACGCTTGCTGGCGCAGATGTAACGGGACTGCCTCCTTTCAATGAAGATCCTTACCAGGGATTCGGCACCCAGACAGCTTTGCCCGTTGCTAATTTTGTGTTTGGTTTCGGCGATGTATTGGGTAACCGTACCGGCGCCAACGGAACCGGACAAGGCACTACGCCTGTTAAAGTGGGTTATACTGACAACATAGTTTCGGTGGGCGACTGGTCATCTGTTGCCCGTTATTTCAATGTACAGCAATCGGGTTCCAATGCAGTGCTCACTATTTACATTGCACCGCGCCCTTCCGAATTACTGCCAACACCTGCACAGCCGGGCGATGTAAACAATGACCTGCTTAAACAGCAACAAAAGTTATTCAGTCAAACGTATTACCAACTCATACAACCCGGACTCACCGCCTGGCTGGTTACTTCACTGAATTATATCAGCGACCCGAACTATGGAAACAAAGGTGTTGCTATCAGTGACAGCAGCCCCTTATGGAAATTCGCAGCCGGCTCCTATGCTATTACAACATCGCTACGCAGCTTCCTGCCGGCGAAACCTACAGGCATTACTACGCTGGGTGATATCATTACAAAGTATGGTGTTGAGAAACGTTATGCAGAGCTGGCCCAGGCTAATGCCGGTTATGCAGTACAACAATTGTTTGGCACTACTGTTCCCGTTGTGCCTGCATATTTTCCTTTTGTAGAACACCTTTCCATCACAGCGTTAGCAGCATTGCCTCCGGCAGGCTGGCCTGTACCGCCTGTTGCTACCACCTTACTTACTTATACAGAAAACACTTCACTGTTGCTGAAAGCCGGTACACTGCTGGTGATCCCAGGTAAAACAATTACAACAGGAACAACACCACCTACTGCTTGCCTGCAAGACCTTGCAGACGGCGCTCATACTACGGTGATACATCTTGCAGTGCAGAATAGCGAGCAGCCCGTTCTGCAAACCGGTTTCGAATTTACCGTAGACGTAGATGAGCATACAGAAGTAGTGGTAACAGTAGATGCCGCTACCAATAGTCTTAAACTGGTGGTTGATGCATTCGCCAATAATGGCGTGAATACTACGGTAGAAGCGCTGGCAACTACGCATAATAAAAAAACAGGCATGCTTGCCCTCGACAAAACACTCGATGTAAAAGCATACCTAGTGAAAGACGGCAATACGCTTGCCGACAATCAGAGTGGTGTAAGCGTCACAGACCTGGCCAATAACAATGGCAATACGCCGGATCTTTTCGACACGGGAGCCCTGATCTATTTCGGAAACTTTGCAAACGTTATTACCGGAACGGCTCCTGTTTCCCTGCAACAGTTTGCAGACAGGTATGCTTGCCCGGTTGCGTTGCTGCTCAGCAATAATTCAGGTCTTACACTTCCATCCAACAGCGCTTTCGTTTTGCCAGGTACCCTGGCCTGGCCAACTGATACCGGTTCTATCAAGATTCCGTATACCGTGCGGAATACCGACACACTAAACAACATAGCTCAACAGTTCGATTTCAATACTGCCACTGTTTCTGCTGCCCTACAACTGGCAACGAATAATACCAATATGCCAGGCACATTGATTCCTAATATTGATGTTACGATAACTGTTGGCACTAATACCTACCCGGTCAATACCGGTTCAGGCAACCCGTCTTTCACTTCATTTTTAAAGGCCTTGCAGCAGAAAGCACCTGCGGGTACATTGCAGGATATCGTTAATTCAATGGGAGGAAGCACCGGTGTATTGAACCCGGGCGCTTTATTCCTTTGTCCGCCTGCCAAATTCCAGCAAGACACGATGCCTGTCAACATACCAGACATGTATGGTGTAAGTGCAGCTGCCTTTGCATTAGCCAATACAGCCATACAAGGCATTATTGCTCCACAAAAAACCTTACAGGCATCTGTAGAACTGGGAAGTATTACGATTCAAACAGGTGACGACGACACATTCAATACACTGATCGTGCGCTTTGCGGCAAAAGGAATTAGTCTTAGTGCAAGTGAGATCGTCGATATCAATGCAAATGTAGCCTTCATTAAATCGTGCGCTCTTGCCATGCTCCCTCCTGCCGTCATCAGCTTTAGTACATCGCTTGATCAGAACGGTCCTTATGAATCACCCATCGTACCATTGAAAGTATCCCTCCGCCTGCTTCGTCCCAAAGCGCTGATCTATCCGGGCTTTGAAACAACAAAAGGAACAGGGGCAGTAGAAATGGCCGAATCCGATTTCCCTGCACCTGTAAAAGACAATAATAAGACCAGTGGTCTTACCCTGAATGATTTTGTTGCCAATATGAAAACCGCCTTGCCACAGCTGCGTTTGGGAACCGCGCAGGTAACCGGTGTAGTGCAGGACCTGTGGCAGGTAAACTTCACCAGCAGCGGGTTTAAAAAAGTAGAACTCATTGGGGCAATCATCATAAACAACGAACAGAAACCCCGATACTTTGCCCTGAAGCCATTGTACCAGCAACTGGTAACGCGCCCGGTAACAGTAAGTCCTTTGAAAATCGATGGCACGCTGGATGCAGGACAGCAGCGTTCCTTTCAGAGTATTGATGTGGAACTATGGGCGCGACGTTTTGTAGAGGACATGGACCGCTTCCTCTCCGGCCCTTATGCAGCAGCTATTTATAACAATACCAATATTCGTAACCAGTTAAAGCTGGTACTCGATGCAAAGACCGGGCTGATCCCTGCTATTGCAGCAGGGTTGAGTAATGTATTGAATGTACAGGATGCCAATAAAGTACCGGCATTGGCCAGTGCAGTAGATGCGCTGGAACAACAACTGGGTGTGAGTCTTGCAAAAACCTATGAATCAACCGTGCTTATTCAGTATGATTCAAAAACAGAAGCTGCTGTTCTGCCAAAGCCAGCCGGTCTATACGGTAATGGAAAGATCATCGATACTACTACCAATGAACCTCTTTTCGGGCTCAGCATGATCGCCGCCAAAACGGATCTTTCCAAAGCCAGCTCCTATGTGAATTTCCTGATGACACTGGACAACCCGGCGTTTCATAAAGATGTATTAGGTTACTTCTTCTACGACATATCGCATCTTGAATTTAACATCAGCAGCGATCACCTGCCGCAAAATTTCAAAGCATCCGACTGGCTTAGTTTTATTCCGCTACTGTCTAAACCAGAAAAGCCTGCTGCCTTATCTGGCACAGACCCAGCCATTAAAATTGATGTGCCCATTCCATTGCGGAATTTCCCCGATATGCCCAAGATCGTTTCGCAACAGGCGAAGCAGACCTTCCCAGATGGAACTGAAACAGTTAACCAGCTAGGCGTTTGGAATTACGATTACGTATATACCCACCAGCATGCAGAGCAGGATTATGTGGTATTGAAAGCAGAGTTCAACCTTAAGCTGCCGGCTGCTGTACGGAAAATGACAGACCCGCTGCGCGACCTGTTCACCGAATTGGCCCAGTACATTACGGTAGCCGATCCGTTATGGCAACTCATCAACGGATTAACCGACCCGAAAACAAAATTGCCCATCGGCTATATTGAGAATGCAGTACGGACCTTTGCTACGCTCGCCGGAAATATCAACCAGTATTGGAGTGCACGAATATCACAAAAAGAAATAGCAACCAATAAACTCGACCTGGTGGTGGCAGCCCTCAGCTATGAGTTCAATGCACGGGTAAGTTACCGGAATAACCACGATCTGGATACGCTTACATTAAAAAGATTAGGCAGTCAGCCCGGCCCTAACAATAGCTGGCCCGACGCATTTGCACAGTCACCCGATGGTACTTTCACACAATTGGATATGCAAAGCAATGCGCCGGATACGGCCATATACAAAGTTCCTGCCGGGATGAGCATACCTCCTGTTACCTGGCCTGTATTCAAATTAACCTGGGGCAGCCTGAACCTGGCAACCGTACAGAATGCACGCTCACAAATGCATGTGCAGCGCAACCAGGACCTGATCGATTATGCGAGTACCAATACTGATTTTATTTTCTCAACAGATACCATCATTGCACCCGGTATCGTTACCCCGCTCAACACATTCGGTAAACGTGTTGACATCAGCGCTTTGGGCAGCAATCTCACCGATGCACTGAATGCCTGCTTTAATGGTTTGTTCGGACCAGCCATGAACGGGCAGCCAGTAACCATTCAGCTGAGTTACGGTTTTGAACTGGTAGCGCCTTCTGGTCCTGATGATGAAGGGCTTATTACTTATCTGCCAATCGGGCTGTATCCTAACCAAACCTTATCCGCCACTACAGCAAACGACCTGAACAATGTTATTGTTGAATGGAAAAGGGACAATAACCCGGCTGAAAAAGGAGGTGCATGGGTCTTTTCTTTGAAACAGTATTCTCAACTTACGGATTACCCGCAGACTTTATTGAATATTGAACACCTGGTGTATCGTATTCCGCCGAAGCAGGGTTAAAAAAGTTAGTCAGGGTGTGTCAGGCGACAGACAGTATTAAAATACAATTCGGAAAAAGGTTAAATTAAAAAGTTCTATCACCGCTGTAATACACTCTCTAAATAAAACCTGCAGTTATGACCTGATGTATATAGCGAAAACGGGGTGTCAGTGGCGGACGTTTCCGAAGTAGCAGCTGGTCCATTACTACTACCGTAAGTGGATTGGGCATCAAGGCAATTTGACGTTCAAATTAAATTATCCAAACCTTAAAATATTTACTATGCCTACAGTAACATTTACCGTAACCATTAACTCGGGCGTGGGAGACACCTCCATAAATATATTCAACCACCGGGTGACATTAGAACATTTTTTCGACCGCAGTGACAGTTGGGATCAGATTCTAGCCCAGGAATCATATAACATTGGCATTGCCGGCCATTGTCCTCCCGGCGGCAATATTTCGATAGATATTAAGGGTATAACGTCTAGCAGTAAAACCCTCCCCTTGACAGTAAATTCCGCAGGCCCCTTCTTAAAAAGCCTTACAATAAGCGTATAAATATATTTTATGAAAACCAGACAAATACTGCTGACAACTTTCCTCTCATTAAATATTGTGTTTGCTTTGAGCCAAAATACAAATAGAGACAAAAAAATCAATGATTCCGTCAATAGCAGAGCAACAGAGGAATATAATAACCAATTGACATCATACTTCAGAGTGGTAGCAGATCACATTACAAGCGGCACCAGCGGTTATACTTTTAAAATGTCGCTAATGTCTTTAAAATCAATTAAAGATTCCGCTAAGTGGGCCATTGATACAAATTTCGTTAAACCTAAAAATCGTTTTCTACGATACACCGAAATTAATGCAGGTGTCAATATGGATAAGTCTCAAAATATCACCAATATTAATTTAGGATCTGTATTTACCATTTTGAATAAAAGAGATAGTGCCATTTATGTATACCGGAACAAACAAAGTGAGCTTAACGCTTTATCAATAATGCGCATAGCCAAAATTAAATATTATGACGATTTAATCAAATCCGGCAAGTCAGAACCCGAAGCAGATAACATCACTAACACCGCATTTAATACTATTAATTTGGAAGGAGGAAAATCAATCGGCGAAATAGACAAAAATTACCTGAAATATTTGAATGCTGTTACTGATTCAATTACAAAATCTAAGGCACTATCATTCCTTGATTATTATACAGGATGGCACAAGGATTTTAATCTGTTCGCAAAATCCATACAGAGAAAACCCTTATGGATTGCATACCCGGCCATATCCTACAATTATCAGTATGGAGCATTTTCAAAACTGGGAGCAGGAAGTAATCTATTAGTTTCATTAAACAAAAATCCGGAGAAAAAACCATTGGAATTGATTAGTACAGTGTCTTATTATTTCCAAGATGATACTGCCACTACCAAAGTCAGTTTAGAGCAGTCGATAGGAGACTTCTCATTGGGAGTTAACAAAATTCTGTTGGAAAATGAGAAAGGCGAATCTCAAATGGAATTAAAATTCAGTGGCGACTACTCCTACGTATTTAACACTGCTAAGGACAGGGGAAAACTAACTGCAAATGCAGTTTTTAAATATAAACTGTTTCAGAGTGTGTGGTTTCCATTGACAGTAAGCTATGATCCTTCAAAGGGAAATCTATTTGGATTTATTAGCGTCACGATCAATTTCATGCCATCTTCCAAATAGATGCCAATTTTGTCAGCATATTAAATAATTCCACAAGTTGCAGGACTATTCCCTAATGACTTTATTATACGGTACCTTTTATTGGAGATATCAATATATTAACATTTTATATTTCGGAATAAGCCATTTTGTCGGGGCGAAAAATGGGACAAATCGGCTGAAACTCAATATGGACAAGGGTCGCAGACTGTTTTCCCATCACTGACCTACCAAAACAAAAAAGACCAAACTTTCGTTTGATCTCTTCTTCGTCGGGAAGACAAGATTCGAACTTGCGACCCCTTGCACCCCATACAAGTGCGCTACCGGGCTGCGCCACTTCCCGAACATGGGTTGAATTGGGCTGCAAATATAGGGATGTAAACGCAAATAGAAAATTTCAGATTATATTGCATAAAATTTTACACTGCTACATGAAGATTCTCATCAGCCAGGTTAAAATTACCGACCCACTCTCCCCCTTTAACGGTTCCGTAAAAGACATTCTAATCGACGATCATCATATCTCAAAAATCGCAGATAAAATCAGCGAGAAAGCAGATATCCAACTACAGGAAAAAGACTTGCAGGTTTCGCCAGGTTGGGTAGATCCTTTCGTTCATTTTTGTGATCCTGGATACGAATTCAAAGAAACATTGGATACCGGAGCAGCAGCCGCGGCGGCTGGCGGCTTTACCAGGGTTTTTACCCTGCCCGATACACAGCCGGTAACCGATAATAAAGCGCAGGTTGAATACATCGCACAACGCGCTGTTTCACTGCCCGTCACCATTCACCCAATAGGTACCGTTACCAAGAAAAAAGAAGGCAAAGAATTAGCAGAGATGTACGATATGCGCAACAGCGGGGCTATCGCTTTTTCAGACGGACTGGAGCCGGTACAATCAGCCGGACTGTTCCTGAAAGCGCTGCAATATGTAAAAGCATTCGACGGTGTACTGGTACAAATTCCCATTGATAAAAGCATTGGTGCAGGCGGACTCATGAACGAGGGCATCATCTCTACCCGGTTAGGCCTGCCTGGCTTGCCCGCCATAGCAGAAGAACTGATGATCCGCAGAGACCTTGAACTGCTGCGCTATACGCAATCGAAACTGCATATCACAGCTGTGAGCACGCAGAAAAGCCTGGAACTGATCAAAGCCGCTAAGCAAGATGGTTTGCAGGTAACTTGCAGTGTTACACCTTACCACCTCTTCTTCTCCGACGAACACATGCAGCGTTACGATACCAATCTCAAACTGAATCCGCCACTCAGAAGCAAGGCCGATGTACTCGCCTTGCGCAAAGCAGTATTGGACGGCACTGTGGACTGCCTTGCTTCACATCACCTGCCACAGGATTGGGATCATAAGACCTGCGAATTTGAATACGCACTGCCCGGCATGCTGGGCCTGCAAACACTGTTTGCTGTAGTCAATGAAGTACTGCCTGAATTAACAGATGCAAGACTGGTTCAACTGCTGGGTTCCAATGCCCGCGCCATCTTCGCGCTCCCCCCTGTTACCATTGCTGAAGGAGCCGAGGCTGAATTGAGCCTGTTCAGTAAAAAAGAAAACACCCTGCTTACCAAAGCAACCATCAGGAGTAAATCGGCTAACACGCCCTTCCTTGACAAGCCGTTGAAAGGAAAAGTTTTCGGAATTATCCATAAAGGAAAACTATCTTTAAACAACTAAAACCAAACCTAAACAGCATATCATGGAAAACAAAATCACTCCACCCTGGCTGAAGGGCTTGCTCATCAGTCTTATATTGATCGTGATCGGACTGATCATCTATTTCGCCGGACAAGCACAGAATAAATCCCTCGGATGGATACAGTTCTGCATCATGATAGCTGCTATTATCTGGGCATGTACCAATTATGCCAAGCAGATGCAGGGCAATGTAACTTTTGGCAATGTGTTCGCACACGGTTTTAAAGTAACGGCCGCTATTGCTGCCATCACCGCTGTATATGTTTTCCTGGCTTTCAAATTCATTTATCCTGAAATGATCGACGCTTCTATAGAAGAAGCACGAAAGAACATGGAAGCAAAAGGCAATATGTCCGATGACCAAATCAAACAGGGACTGGATATGATGAGGAAATTTTTCATGCCTTTTGCCATCGGCGGCATGCTGATCATGAGCGCTATATTGGGCGCCATAGCATCGCTGATCGGCGCCGCAGTTGCTAAAAAGAATCCCAACCCAACTTTAGAGCAGTAAGCATATATGGATGTATCGATCGTAGTTCCCCTGTTCAATGAAGATGAATCGCTGCCCGAACTGTGCAGCTGGATTGAATCTGTTGCCACCACCCACCAGCTCAGCTATGAAGTGATACTGGTAGACGACGGAAGTACCGATGACAGTTGGAAAGTGATCGAAGAGATCCATCAACACAATAACCGTTTCAGGGGCATCAAATTCCAACGGAACTATGGTAAATCAGCTGCGTTAAACGAAGGCTTTAAAGCAGCCCAAGGCGATGTAGTCATTACCATGGATGCCGATATGCAGGACTCTCCCGACGAGATTCCCGAACTGCGCAGAATGATCGTTGAAGAAGGTTATGATATGGTGAGCGGTTGGAAAAAGAAGCGATACGATAATACTTTTACCAAAAACATTCCTTCCAAAATATACAATGCTGCGGCACGGAAAAGTTCCGGCATCATGCTGCACGATTTTAACTGCGGTCTCAAATCATACAAACGCAAAGTGGTTAAAAGCATTGAAGTGTTTGGGGAGATGCACCGCTACATTCCTATCCTGGCCAAATGGGCAGGCTTTCGTAAGATCGGTGAGAAAGTGGTGGAACACCGCCCCCGCAAATACGGCGTAACCAAATTTGGCTGGAACCGTTTTGTAAACGGGTTCCTCGACCTGGCCACCATCATGTTCCTGGGTAAGTTCGGCAAGCGCCCCATGCAATTCTTCGGACTGCTGGGAACAGTGTTCTTCCTGATCGGTTTTATTGCCAGTATATACCTGGTGATTGCCAAATTTACCGTTGCCGATTTTGCATTGACCAACAGGCCCAGTTTTTACATCGCACTCACCACCATGATCATTGGTATGCAACTTTTCCTTACTGGTTTCATAGCAGAGTTGGTTGCCCGCAATGCCAGTGAAAGGAATGCATACCTGGTCGAAAAGAAATTGGACTGACCGCTCTTTTGTTGATATTTGGATCATGAAGAAAAAGCTGATCATCATAGGTCCCGCCTGGCCGCTGCGCGGCGGCGGTTTGGCAACTTTCAATGAAAGGTTGGCACTGGAATATATCAGGCAGGGATTTGATACTACCATCTATACTTTTTCATTACAATACCCCAATTTTTTATTTCCCGGGAGTTCGCAATACACTGATGAACCTGCGCCTGAAAGCATACCTATTAAAGTACGCATCAATTCCATCAACCCCTTTAACTGGTGGAAAGTTGGCAGGGAATTGAAAGCATTGGCTCCCGATTACATTGTAGTACGCTACTGGATTCCATTCATGGGCCCCTGTTTTGGTACCATCCTGCGAATAGTAAAAACGAATAAGTTTACCCGGATCATCTGCATCGCAGATAATATCATCCCGCATGAAAAACGTCCCGGCGACAAACTTTTCACACAATATTTTATACAACCGGTGCACGGGTTCATCACCATGAGCAAACAGGTGCAACAGGATCTGCAACAGTTCACCAACAAACCATCGCAACTGGTACCGCATCCGTTGTACGATAATTTCGGTCCGGCCATACCAAAAGATGTTGCAAGAGGCAAGTTGAAACTACCGGCAAACGATCAAATCATTTTATTCTTCGGCTTCATCCGTAAATACAAGGGACTCGACCTGTTACTGGAAGCGATAAACGATGAACGCATCCGAAAAGCAGGGATCAAATTGTTGGTTGCTGGCGAGTTCTATGAAAACCGCGAACCTTACGACCAGCTGATAGAACGGTTACAGATCGCCCCGCAACTGTTGTTGCATACGGGGTTCATACCCAATCACGAAGTGGCTTATTATGTCAGCGCCGCTGATTTCATTATTCAGCCTTACCGTGATGCAACCCAAAGCGGCGTAACACCACTGGCATATCATTTCGAAAAGCCCATGCTGGTTACCAATGTTGGCGGATTGCCCGACCTGGTGCCGGATGGTAAAGTGGGAGTGGTTGTTGAACCGAATGCCGCAGCCATTGCCGCCGGTATCTTGCAACTGTATGAATTAGGTGAAAATTATTTTTTGCCGCATCTTCGCAATGAAAAACAGCGGTATAGCTGGACAAGGCTCACCGAAACCATTACAACCCTAGTTCCATGAACGGAAAAATAAAAGAGCTCATTGCAGCATCCATTGAAGTGAAGCGCCAGGTGCTGGAAGATGCAGCTCTCCAACAAACCATACAGCAGGTAATTGATATAGTGACCACCGCCTTCCAAAAAGGCAATAAAGTATTGTTTTGTGGCAATGGTGGCAGTGCTGCCGATGCCCAGCACCTGGCAGCCGAATTCTCCGGCAGGTTTTATAAAGACCGTAAAGCGCTTCCTTCCGAAGCACTGCACTGCAACACTTCGTACATAACAGCCGTTGCCAATGATTATAGTTACGATGTAATTTATTCAAGACTGGTAGACGGCATGTGTGTAGCCGGTGATGTATTGATCGGACTGAGCACATCGGGTAATTCGGGTAATATCCTCAAAGCTTTTGAAACAGCAAAAGAAAAAGGAGTGATCACGATTGGCATGACAGGCGCAAGCGGAGGAAAAATGAAAGCCATCAGCGATTACCTCATCAACGTGCCTTCCACTGATACACCACGTATACAAGAATCACATATACTGATCGGACATATTATTTGCCAGTTGGTAGAAGCTAATATTTTCGGATAATCATGCTGCCACTCAAAGAGATTGATCATAACTGGACCCTCTTCCTCGACCGCGACGGAGTGATCAACCACGAAAAGGATAATGACTATATCCTCAACTGGAGTGAATTTGTATTTTACCCCGAAAGCCTGCAAGCGCTTCCCTTGCTGGCCAGGCATTTTCGCAGAATCATATTAGTGACTAACCAGAAAGGCATTGGAAAAGGCTTGATGAGCGAAGCCGATCTTACCAACATCCACAGGCATATGTTGGATGAAATTGAAACCAGGGGCGGGCGCATCGATCGCATCTATTTTTGCTCCGACCTCAACAACCTTTCCCCAAACCGGAAACCCCAGCCAGGTATGGCTTTCCAGGCACAAAAAGATGCTCCTGAAATCGTATTCAGCAAGAGCATCATGGTTGGTAACCGTTTAAGCGATATGCAATTCGGACGCAATGCAGGCATGCACACGGTTTTCCTGGCCACTACGCATCCCGAAGTACCCTATCCCGATCCGCTGATCGACCTGCGGGTGGACAGCCTGTTGGAATTTGCCCGCCTGCTCTAACAAAATCTTTACATAAGATTCCTGATATTTGTTCATATCCTTCGTTATGAAAAGAACAGGTTTTGTTTGCCTGCTGCTGTTGACAACATCTTTACTCAATGCACAAAAATCTACCAATGAATATGTGCAAAAAATACAGGGCATTGAAACGGTTATCAAACCTTATGCTACGGCCATTATGGAGTCGGAAGAAATGCCGGACCGGTTCAGGGCAGACAGTTTCTTTACACGCGGACTGGTGCAGGCTTTGCGTGTTCCGTATTCTTTTTCTTACCCCTTCGATTCACTGACCACCATTTCAAAATTATACGCGCCTGATAGCAGTTTTCGCATCTTTACCTGGCAGGTGATGAAAGATTACTCGTATTACCGCCAGAAAGGTGTGATACAAATACATACAACCGATGGTTCGCTGAAGATATTCCCTCTGTTTGATTTTTCTGAATTCACCGAAGCGCCGGTGGACTCTGTACGCAGCAACCGCAACTGGATCGGCGCTATTTATTACAGCATCATCCTCAAAGAATACAACCACAAAAAATATTATACCTTGATAGGGTATGACGAGAACGATGCACGCACCACCAAAAAATGGGTTGAAGTACTAACGTTTGCTACCGATGGTAGTCCGCAATTCGGCGGCCGTTATTTCAGCTATCCCAACGATGCGCTGAAACCGCCGCAGCCCGCTTACCGTTTCTGCCTGGAATTTAAAAAAGGCGCCAACGCCAAACTCAATTACGACCGCGACCTGGACCTCATTATATTCTCACATCTTACCAGTGAGACTGGTGAGACTGCACAGAAACATACACTAGTGCCCGAAGGAAGCTATGAAGGCTTTCAATGGATTTCCGGCAAGTGGGTGTACAAACGGGTGGTTGCAGAAGTAGATCCCAGTTCCAAGGTTAATCCGCCGCGACAATGAGTTGAGAGTTGTTAGATGTTAGTTGTTAGAAATATGAAAGATAATCTACCAACTGACAACTAATCTAATTTGAGTACAGCCAAAAACGCTTCCTGCGGCACTTCTACGTTACCGATCTGTCGCATGCGTTTCTTTCCTTCTTTTTGTTTTTCCAGGAGTTTCCGCTTACGGCTGATATCACCACCATAACATTTGGCGGTAACGTCTTTGCGCATAGCGCTGATATTTTCGCGCGCAATGATCTTGGCGCCGATGGCAGCCTGGATGGCTATCTGGAACTGTTGCCTGGGTAGCAACTCTTTTAATTTTTCGCAAAGCTTCCTGCCGAAATCCTGCGCACGGCTGCGGTGGATAAGGGCGCTGAGGGCATCCACTTTATCATTGTTGAGGAGGATATCCATTTTTACGATATCTGCTTCGCGCCAGTCGATCGGTGTATAATCGAAAGAAGCATAGCCCCGTGTAGAGCTTTTCAATTTATCGTAGAAATCAAATACGATCTCAGTAAGCGGCATTTCAAAGATCAGCTCAACACGTGTGGGTGTGAGATAACTTTGATTGATGAGTATGCCCCGTTTACCCAGGCAAAGCGTCATGATGTTGCCGATGTACTCCGGCAAAGTGATGATCTGTGCCTTGATAAAAGGCTCTTCAATCCTGTCTATCTTAACAGGGTCGGGCATTTCGGCCGGGTTATTGACAATGATCTTCTCCCCTCTTGTAGTATAAGCGTGGAAGCTAACGTTGGGTACAGTGGTAATAACCGTTTGGTTAAACTCCCGCTCCAGCCGCTCCTGTATGATTTCCATGTGCAGGAGACCCAGGAAGCCGCAACGGAAACCAAAGCCCAGCGCCTGGGAAGTTTCCAGTTCGAAAGTAAGTGAGGCATCATTCAACTGCAGCTTGTCCATACAATCACGCAGTTCTTCGAATTCATCTGTATTCACCGGGAAGATACCGGCAAATACCATGGGCTTCACTTCCTCGAAACCATGGATCATTTCACCGGGATTGTTGGCAAGGGTAATGGTATCACCCACTTTCACCTCTTTGGCGTTCTTGATGCCCGTAATGATGTATCCTACATCTCCTGCCGCAACTTCATTTTTGGGCGTCATGCTGAGCTTGAGCACCCCTACTTCATCTGCAAAATAATCGTTACCGGTAGATATGAAACGTATCTTATCGCCTTTGCGGATCACCCCGTTGAGGATGCGGTAATATACAATAATACCCCTGAAACTATTGAACACGCTATCGAATATCAGGGCCTGCAAAGGAGCGTCTACATTGCCTTCAGGAGCAGGTATACGCTCAACAATAGCCTGTAAAATTTCTTCGATACCAATACCCGATTTGCCGCTGGCCAGCAGGATGTCTTCCTGCTTACAACCAATGAGGTCCACGATCTGGTCGGTCACTTCAGGTATCTTGGCACCATCCATATCGATCTTATTGATAACCGGGATGATCTCAAGGTCATTGTCAATTGCCAGGTATAAGTTACTGATTGTCTGAGCCTGTATGCCCTGTGAAGCATCCACCAGCAAGAGGGCTCCTTCACAGGCGGCCAGTGCGCGGCTCACTTCATAACTGAAATCCACGTGGCCGGGTGTATCGATCAGGTTCAGTACATATTGTTCGTCCTTATATGAGTAGTTGATCTGTATCGCATGGCTTTTAATAGTAATACCTTTCTCCCGCTCAAGGTCCATATCGTCCAGCACCTGGTCCATCATCTCCCGCTCGCCAATGGTCTTGGTATGTTCCAATAACCTGTCAGCCAGCGTACTCTTACCATGGTCGATATGCGCAATGATGCAAAAATTCCTGATCTTCTTCATAGAGCAGCAAAGATAATTGATCAATTCGGCAATTCGGCAATTCGACAATTGACGCATATTTTCATTGTCGAATTGCCGAATTAACTAATTGGCAAATTGTCTAATTGTTTTTCAGTGCATTGATAATAGCCACAAATTCGTCGGCAATAAGAGAAGCGCCACCTACCAGTCCGCCGTCAACATCAGGCTGACCAAAAATTTCGCCTGCATTGGCTGCCTTCACGCTCCCACCGTAAAGAATGGTGATTTCATTGGCTGTTGCAGCACCATATTTGGCAGTGAGTTGTTCGCGGATGAAAGCGTGCATTTCCTGCGCCTGTGCACTGGTGGCTGTTTTGCCGGTACCGATGGCCCAGATGGGTTCATAAGCGATCACTACCTGTTTCAGTTGTTCGGCACTGAGGTGGTATAAAGATTCTTCGAGTTGTTTGGCAACAAAAGCATTCTGTGTATTGGCTTCGCGAATGCTCAATGGCTCGCCGCAGCAGAAGATGGGATGTATGTTGTATTCCAGGCAGATATTGATCTTTTCTGCAAGGAACTGGTTGCTTTCCTGAAAATATTCGCGGCGCTCGGAATGTCCCAGCACCACATAAGATATGCCCAGCGACTGCAGCATTTCAACCGATACCTCACCGGTATAGGCACCGCTTTTTTTGCTGTAGCAGTTCTGTGCTGCAATAAATACATTTTGTTTACCGGCCAGTTGCTGCTGGGCCATGGGTAGGTATGGGAAGGGAACGGCAAATATGGCCAGTTGGTTAGCGCCTAATGTATGAGGCTTGGATTGAATATCTTTCAGTAATTGTTCTCCCTGTGAAAGGGTCAGGTTCATTTTCCAGTTGGCGGCGGCTATTTGCTTTCTCATGTTAGGGGGTTCCTTTATTTTGAATGATGCGCAAAGATAAAGGCCAGCACCGAAGCTTCCGCCTCCGAAACTGTTTGCTGCTTCATTTTTTTCCAATTACCGATGTCTTCCAGGGCTTTATCGAGTTCATAAACAGCTCCTTCCGTTCCCCAACTGAAATCTTTGATCCTTTTGGGCAGCAGTCCGTTCCCAAATACATTACAGCTCACCCCTATTACCGACCCGGTATTGATCGCTGCATTGATAGCCACGCGGGAATAATCGCCCATAAATACACCGCATTTTTGTGCAGCAGGTATAAAGGCTCCGCTCTGCTCGTCCCATACCTGTACCATTCCGGCCGTATTCTTGACATTACTGTTGGTAGCCCCCGCCCCGAAATTGCACCACTCACCCACTACCGAGTCGCCTAAATAACCATCGTGCGCTTTGTTGGAGTAGCCCATGAGTATGCTGTTCTTGATCTCGCCACCACCCAGGCACCAGGGGCCAATGGTGGTAGCGCCATAAATGCGGCTGTTCATTTTCACAGCGGCCCCTTCACCCAATGCAAAAGGTCCGCGTATGGCTGAACCTTCCATTATAGTGGCATTCTTACCTATATAAACCGGTCCGGTAGCTGCATTGATGATGCAATGTTCAACCACCGCTCCTTCTTCAATAAAAATCACTTCCGGTTGACTAACACGATTGGTTTCCGGAATAGGCTGCGAATTACGGCCTTCAACCAGCAGGTCGAAATCCTGCCGCAGCAAAAAATCATTGTATTGCGTCAGGTGCCAGGGATGTTGTATCCTCCTGGCCTGTGCATACTTACGCACTTCTTTAAAATAATGCAAGCTGTTAGCAGGATTAAACGACTCAAAAGCTATTTGCGCTTTCCCTGCAATCAACCCCTGTTCATCTGCCAGGCATACGCCTTCTTCAATGTCTGATAAAGCACTTAACAGCTCAGCAGAAGGCAATGCCGTAGCATCGATCCATAAATGCGTTTCTGCAGCCGGACTTTCATATAACTGTTGCAGGTAGCCGGTTGTGTGCACATACACTGGCTCGCGTGTCCACAATGACCATCGTTCACGAATGGTCGCAATGCCCATGCGCAATCCGGCAATGGCGCGGGTTTGGGTAAGCGGGTAGAAATGAGCCCTTACAGCATTATCGAACAGAATGATGGCCATGCAATCAGTTAACCGGAGGTATATGACAGGGTTTGCCTTTCTGAGGCCCACCACCATCTTCTGCACGCTTGCAAACCGGCGGTAGTTTTTTGTACGCTTCAGGTTCCGCTTTCTCTGCATCAGCATCAAAGCCTGCATTATTCAGCGCTGCTTTGATGGCACCTGTGGTGGTTCTGTCGGGTAAAAACTGAACACGTATTTCACCCTGCAATAAATTTATTTTCCACTGCAAAATACCATTGTCGGTATTGTCCTTTTCCAGCAACAGGTATCTGTCTAACCGCTCTTTACATTCCCAACAACGCAGGTTCGCCGATTTGATGGTTACCCATTCCGGTTTGGGTTGCTGTGCCCTTAAACAAAGGGAACTTCCCAAAATGAATACTACTAAAAAGTAAATTGTTCTTTTCATAAAGCTTTATACATTGCTCAATGGACTCCTTTCCAATTCGCCGGATCATTTCTCCATTCCAGCAATACAGGCTCCAGTGATGAAGCTACCTGTCCTTTTTCAATGGCCAGTTCAATCAGATTGCTGTAATTGGTGAGCGACCGGAATGGCACACCCGCCGTTTCAAAAGCTGTGTCCGCTATCGAAAAACCATAATTGAAAATGGAAACCATGCCCACCACTTCCACACCGGCGCCGCGCAATACATCAACCACCTGCAAGCTGCTCTTACCGGTAGAAATGAGGTCTTCTATGACCAGCACTTTTTGTCCGGCTGTATAAGCCCCCTCTATCTGGTTGCCTAATCCATGTTCCTTGGGTTTGGGACGCACATATATATAAGGCAATTTCAGTTGATCAGCAGCCATGGCTCCCCAGGGGATGCCGGCAGTAGCTACACCGGCCAATACTTCCGCTTCCGGGAATTTCTCAAAAATCACATTGCACAGCTCACTTTTAATAAAATCACGCACAAAGGGAAATGATAATACTTTACGGTTGTCGCAGTAAATAGGGCTCTTCCAGCCACTGGCCCAGGTAAATGGGGCATCGGGACTTAACTTCACTGCTCCAACCTGCAAGAGTTTCTCGGCTACGGCTTTTTCATTGGTCATGCTGCGAAAATACGTAAAACAAGTTGGTAGTTGTTACCTCAGTATCCCTTCGATCAGCGCCAGCTCTTCTGAACTGAACTGGTAATTTTTGATGCATTGCAATGAATCCGTTACTTGCTCCGGTTTACTGGCGCCTATCAATACCGAAGTAATGCGGGGATCCTTCAGCACCCATGCCAGCGCCATTTGCGCGAGCGACTGTCCACGCTGCTCTGCCAATACATTCAAGCGTTTCACTTTATCCAGCTTCTCCGGTGTTACCTGGTCTTCTTCCATGGCACCATTCCCCCTGTGCGATGCAGCCCGTGAATCTGTTGGCACACCTTTCAGGTATTTATTGGTAAGCATGCCTTGTGCAAGCGGGGAGAAAGGTATACAACCCACTCCTTCACGTTCCAATACATCGAGCAAACCATTTTCTACCCAACGCTCGAACATCGAGTATTTGGGTTGATGAATAAGACAAGGCGTACCCAATTCCCTTAAGATGGCAATGGCTTTGGCCGCTTCTGCCGGCTGATAGCTGGAGATACCTACATACAAAGCTTTACCCTGGCGAACAATGAGATCGAGTGTAGACATGGTCTCTTCCAAGGGTGTATGCGGATCGGGACGATGGTGGTAATAAATATCTACATAATCAAGTCCCATTCTTTTCAGGCTCTGGTCAAGACTGGCCACCAGGTATTTCCGGGAGCCCCAGTCGCCATAAGGCCCTTCCCACATCTTCCATCCTGCTTTGGTGGAGATGATGAGCTCGTCGCGGTAAGGCAGGAAATCCGCTTTGAAAAGCTGTCCAAAATTTTTCTCTGCCGATCCGGGAGGCGGGCCATAATTATTGGCCAGATCGAAATGCGTAATGCCGTGGTCGAACGCTGTGCGCAAGATATCACGCGCTTTATCCATTGAATCGATATCACCGAAATTATGCCACAGGCCCAGCGAAACGGCCGGCAGCATGAGACCGCTGTTGCCGCATCGGCGGTATTCCATCTGTTCATAACGATTGGAGCTTGCTGTATAAGACATGGTTATTGAGAATTGATGAATGATAAATAAGGCTAAAAATACGTGACAGGATAAAACTAATCGTAACTTTTCAAAAATCTTTTCCCTGTATTGAATCGCAAAACCGCAAGCCTGGTTTTAGCCATTGCTTTGGTCAACGGCATTTCGGCCCAGCAACCCGCAGGCAGCGATTCCTCCATTGCTCATGCCAAAAAAATATTGTTGCAAACCCGGATGCGGAAAGATACCCTTGGTTCGCTTATCCCATTGCGAGACCTGGGAATAGCTTTTTATCTTGCCAAGCAGTACGACTCTGCCATCCTGTACTTTAAAGAGGGATTGAACCTGGCCATTTCCCGGCGCCAATACTATTTGGAATTGCATGATTTCAGGCCAGTCCTGAACAACAATTTTTTCCTGCTGGGTAATTATACCGCCGCCATGGAGATTTCGGTAGATGGACTGGCCAGGGCCGAAGCCCTCAACAACCCTGAACGGATAGCCCATTTCAAAGGAGTGATCGGTTATATTCTAATGAAGCAGGGTAAGCTGGTAGCCGCCAAACAATATTTTATCGATTTCCTGAAGCTCGCCACCGGGCTGCACAATAAATTGCTGGAAGCAAAAGGACTCTTTTACCTGGCCGACCTGTCGATCCTGGAAAAAAACTATGCCAATGCCATCTCTTATATCCATAAAGCCATGACTGTTTTCGATGATCCTAAAACAGTGCTTAGCATCAATAAAAATGAGCAACTGGCTTATGCGAACAACAAACTGGCCGAAGTTTATGCGCAGATGAACGACCTGCCGCATTCCCTGCAATACAGCCTTACTGCCATCCGTATCAGTGAACAAAACATTCAATGGATCAACCGTTATGACATGGCACGTTATTATGTGAACGGAGGTACTACCTATAACCGGCTGAAGCAGTACCAGCAAGCGCTCTCATTGCTGAGGAAGGGATTGTCCATTTCCAAAGAACCCATGTACATGGAATGTATACAGGATGCCGATGAGCAATTGTCCATTGCTTTTGCCTCATTGCGCAATTACGACAGCGCTTATGCCTACCATCTTCGTTTTACACAGGTGAGGGACAACATCATGGCCGAAAACAACCAGCGCGTACTGCTGGAAAAAGAGACCCGTTACAAGATGGAAGCCCAGCAGCGGTTGCAGGACGCCGCACTGAACCGGCAAAAGCTATGGAAAGACCTCAGTATTTGCATCGCTTGCGCCAGTATCCTGATCGCGTGGTTGCTCTACAAATGGTATAGCCTGCGGCAAAGGAATCATTTCCAGGCTGCATTGAACATGCAACAGCAGGAAAACCTGCGCGCTACCATTTCAGCGGCCGACAGGGAAAGAAAAAGAATTGCCGATGACTTGCATGATACACTGGGTTCGCTCTTATCGGCTACCAAACTCAAGCTGTCGGCCATAGAAGAAACAGGCACCATGCCCGGGCAGGAAAAAGAAGACCTGAAAGAAGTACTTGCATTGCTGGATGAAGCCATGCAGGAAATGAAAAACATTGCTTATAATATCATGCCGGCTACCTTATCTCGACTGGGCGTGATCGCTGCATTGCAGAGCCTGTTTAACAGGATCAGTCATCAATCGGTTATACACATCAATTACACTACATACGGATTCACAGAACGGCTGCATGAGACAGTAGAGCTGGGTATTTATCAGGTGGTGTTGGAAGCCATGAACAATATTGTAAAGCATGCACATGCCAGGAACGGAACAGTGCAATTGGTTCGTTATGAGCGCCATATCAATATTACCATTGAAGACGATGGCCGTGGCTTTGATGCGCTGCGTGAAAATACGGTGGGAAACGGACTCAACAATATGCAGTCGCGCACCAAAAATATGCGCGGAACCATTGACATCGACAGCCAGCCTGGCATGGGAACCACCATCATCATTGAAATTCCATACACCTGATACCGGGTTGCTACCGGAATATTGGTATTGTGAAACAGCGGCGCAGCCTTTAGATTTACGTATATGAAAGCAGTGGCATCGAAAAGGATACAACTATTGATTGCCGACGATCACCGGGTACTACTCGACGGTTTGGTTTCATTACTTAGAACAGAACCCAATTTCGAGATCGCTGCAACAGCGGAAAACGGCGAGCAGGTAATTGATTGGCTAAACAAAACGGAAGTGGACGTATGCCTGATCGATATCAGCATGCCCAGGCCGGATGGCATGGAGTTGACACGATGGATACAACAACACAAGCCACAGATAAAGATCCTCATTCTCACCACGCACGACGAAGAAGAGATCATTGCCGAAATGGTACAGGCAGGCATAGCCGGATATCTGTTAAAAAGCTGCACCCGGCACGAGTTGGTAGAAGGTATCAACCGTGTTATGAGCGGACAGTTTTTCTTTAGCGAAGCAGTCAGCAACCGCATCATCGATAGCTATAAAGAACAAAAAAAGGAAACCGCAGAAGAGCCCGTAACATTTACAGAGCGCGAAAAAGAGATCGTACAACTTTTGGCGAAAGAATATACCAATGAAAAAATAGCCCAAACCCTACACATCAGTTACAGAACGGTGGAAACCCATCGCAAGAACATGATGCTGAAAACCAAAGCACGCAACCTGGCGGGCTTATTGCGTTTCGCTTCCAATCAGGGCCTGATCAGGCTATAAATCATCCGAACCGTTTGTTTAAAAGTGAAAAGCCAGTGCATGCACCTGTTATCTGTGTTGGGTACAACATAAACAGGAAATGCAACTGGCTTACGTATCCTCCCCTCAGAAGATCCGTTTCAATGAAATGTTGTGGGAACAGGTACTCGTTGTTCCATTACCCGTTACAGTGCCTGTGATAGAACTTGCATCACTACTGATGGTAAGAGAACCAGACTCACCTCCCATGCTCATCTGGACCTGATTGCCACTAACAGTTCCTGTACCTCCTCCATGCTCGCCAGTAGTGGCAAGGTATGTTCCCATAGCTGAACTGCCGGCTGTCCATACATTCACAACAGCATTCACACATTTTCCTCCATTGCTGCTTACCGGTGAGGCTGAACCCTGGTATACCCTCACTGGATTCGAAGATGTTTCTTTTGCAATGGCTGCATATACCGGCCCCTGGTGGCTGGGGAAATACACAGAATCTATCGAAGGATTGCTGCCGGTAGCAGTCACAGAGAACCATATTTTCGCCCCGCTGGTGCCGGTAAACAATGCTTTGGAAAGCGCCTGACCACTTTGCCAGTTACCCAATGAAGCGGCGGGTAAACTATCAGAAGCACTGGCCGGATCAGTCCATTGATAAACCACATAAGGTTTAGCAGCCTGCAGGTTAACCACAAAATAACCGCTTGAGCCCGTCAGCGTACCTTTATAAATACCACCACTCTGGTTATCATAGGCCGCCTGGGCAGTGGTTCCGGAAGTATTATTTCCCGATCCTGGCGAATTGCTGCCGGATGATTTGCTGCAGCTATTACCAATCAACAATAAAGCCGAAACAGCGGCAATGAGAGCACAAAAACTGATAAGCTGTTTCATAGGTATTTGTTTGTATCGATGAATGAATCTTGATAGTAAAAATAACCGGCAAAAGGCTGAGCAGGAATACCATGACCACGGTATTTTCATCTACCAATAAGTTGGTATGAACCAGTTGTTAAAACAAGTTGGCCGTTTAAACCGGCCGTATTTATTTTTGGGGAATGGAACCGATAAAAATCATAGCGGGCGGCGGATTGGTCTTTAATGAGGCAGGCGCCTTACTCATGATCTTCAGGCGTGGCAAATGGGATCTTCCCAAAGGCAAGCTCGACGAAGGAGAAACGATTGAAGACTGCGCGCTGAGAGAAGTGAAAGAAGAAACCGGCCTCGCAGAAGTAATACGTGAAGAGCTCATATCCATTGGTTATCATCATTATTTCGATCTTCATTTAAACAACAACGTCATCAAAGAAACCCATTGGTTCCGTATGCATGCTGCCGGCAACCAGCCATTGACACCGCAAACGGAAGAAGACATTACAGATATCCGTTGGGTGCAAGGCACCGAATTGGAAGCCTGCTTGAACGATAGTTATCCTAATATCGTAGAGGTAATAAAAAAGGTATTCTATTAGTCCTCATCAACCCTAATACTTTCATTATCTCTTTGTCGAATTGTCTCATTGCCCCATTGAAACTATCTTTGCCCCCTAATCAAACTGTATGAAAGTAGGTATTCTCGGCGGTGGCCAGTTGGGCAGGATGTTATTACAGGCTTCGGCCAATTATGTGGTGGAGACATCGGTACTGGATAAAGAAAGCGATTGCCCGGCAGCGCATTTATGCCATCATTTTGTACAGGGCGATATTACTGATTTTGACACCGTATATCGTTTTGGAAAAGGCCTGGATGCCATCACCATAGAAATCGAATCCGTTAATGTGGATGCGCTTGAGAAATTAGAAGCCGAAGGCGTACCTGTATATCCCAGGCCTTCGGCAATCCGTACCATCAAAAACAAGATCACACAAAAAGCTTTCTACCGTCAGCACGATATACCTACTTCGGAATTCATTATCACGGAAGCCAGGAAGGAATTGCAGGAACACCTTTCTTTCCTGCCGGCTGTTCACAAAACCGGAGAAGGCGGCTATGACGGCAAAGGAGTGCAAGTGCTGAAAGAGCTCAAAGACATTGACCTGGGCTTCGATGTACCCGCCGTGTTGGAAAAAATGGTTCCCATTCACAAAGAGATCGCTGTAATTGTAGCCATGAGCAACCAGGGCGAAGTAACCCTCTACCCTCCTGCTGAAATGATCTTCGATCCCGTGCTGAACCTGCTGGATTACCAGTTGAGTCCGGCTATTCTTCCCGAACAGGTACTGTGGAAAGCAGAAGCCATTGCACTGAAAGTGGTAAAACACCTGAACAGTCCCGGATTGTTTGCCATTGAATTGTTTGTTGATAAAAACCAGGAAGTGCTCGTGAATGAAACGGCGCCCCGTGTCCACAACAGCGGCCATCATACTATCGAAGCCAATTATAGCAGCCAATACGATATGTTGTGGCGAATCATACTCAATTACCCGCTGGGCAATACCGATCCCATTCTGCCTTCAGCCATTGTGAACCTGCTGGGCGCTGAAGGTTACACCGGAAAAGCCAAATATGAAAACCTCGAAGATGTATTGAAGACCGACAATGTGTTTGTTCATCTCTATGGTAAAACAGAAACCAAACCCGGTCGCAAAATGGGACATGTAACCATCATCAGTAAAGACTACCAGGACCTGGCTTACCAGGCCAATAAGATCAAGCACCTTTTGAAGGTGATAGCCTGACCGCCCTTTTCACTACCTGCTGCACACTGTCGATCACCGGTATAATCGGAGGAAGCGGTGGCGGCGGCAACAGTTTGGGTTGACGAACGGCTTTCCTCACTGCCAGCGGATGCTGGAAGCCGATACCAATCAGGCTTTTCAACTGCAACCCGGGTGAATTTTTATTGGCTCCGAATAACCGCACATTATCGTCGTAGATCATGTCTAAGTTATAAGTGGCGGTGAACGCTTTATTGATGCGGAAAGAAAACATATTCGTCATGAAAAAATCCACATTCTGCGGCTGATCGGCATAATTCGAAAACAGGTCGAGCCTCCCTTTATAACCCACGTTTTTACCAATCGATGTCATGTAATTGATGGTGGCAAATGCACCGATCTGGTTGATGCTGTGCGATCCGGGCGGTACGCCATAGAGTCCTTTTCTGGCCAGTGAATCGTGTGCAATGATGGTCATACGCGATGTAAGCGGAGAAAGGAAAAGCGAGAATTTATCACTGGGTTTGTAATCCATACCCAACGACAATATGATATAAGCCGGCGACAGAAAAGAAGATGCCAGCGTTGGCACGTTATTGCTGTAACTGAACCCGTCGAAAAACTGTGACCGGAAATTGAACAAGGTAGACACATATACTTTTCCCACGCTGTCTATCTTATAACCATACTTACTCAGGAAATCGATGCGGTCGTCGTTCTTGCGGCCACTCAGACTGGTGGTCTGCACATAACCCAAGTTTACATCCAGGTTATTATCCCAGGTGTACCGCTTCTTTTTATGATAGAAAAAATAGTTGAAATAACCACTTGCCGCGAGAGAGAAATTGTCGCCACCGGCCGACCAGTTGCTCAATGATCCTTGAGAAATGTTAAAACTTAACAGCCCGCCTCTTTTCCAGTCCCATTTGGTGGTATCTGCCTCTTTTCTGATCGTCCTGGCGGTTTCGGCCTTTATCTTGTTCAATACATCCTGTGCCTGTCCAAATTGAATACCAATGGCCATTATAGCCAACAGAATACATTTATTCATCGATTGTATATGCTGATTTATGCGTAAAAATAAGGAATGACACCATTCATCAAATCGGGTGCTGACAAACTGGCATAAACAAGCGAATTTTACGTAGTTTTGCCCTCTAAATTTTCAAACGCATGGAAATGCTGGCTATAGCTGGAAAAGAACATGATGAAAGTCGACAGGGTGAAACCTTGAAGCCTTTTGAAAACGACCCCAATCAATACCGGAAACGTTTCTATATAGAAAGTTATGGCTGTGCCATGAATTTTGCCGACAGTGAAGTGGTAGCTTCCATATTGAACCACGAAGGCTTCGGCGCAACCCGGCTGGCAGAAGAGGCCGACCTGATACTGGTGAATACCTGTTCTATCAGGGAAAAAGCGGAACAAACCGTTCGCAAACGCCTGCATGAATTCAGGAAACTCAAGGAAAAGCGCAAGGGCATACTCATTGGCGTGCTGGGTTGTATGGCCGAGCGTTTGAAATCGCAATTACTGGAAGAAGAAAAACTGGTAGACATCGTAGTGGGTCCTGATGCTTATCGAAGTCTCCCCTCTCTGATCTCCGAAGCGGAAACCGGACAGAAAGCAGTGAATGTGTTGCTGAGCCGTGAAGAGACTTATGCCGATATCTCCCCTATCCGTATCGACAGCAATGGCATCAACGCTTTTGTATCGATCATGCGGGGATGTAACAATATGTGCAGCTTCTGTGTAGTACCATTTACACGTGGCAGGGAGCGCAGCCGCGATGCCGTTTCTATTGTGGCCGAGTCGCAGGATCTGTTCAACAAAGGCTATAAAGAGATCACGCTGCTCGGACAGAACGTAGACAGCTATTACTGGATCGATGAAGCAAAAGATGAGACCATAACATTTGCCAGGCTGCTCGAAAAAGTGGCTTTGATCAGTCCCGATCTGCGTGTACGTTTCAGCACCTCACATCCGAAAGATATCACCGACGAAGTATTATACACCATTGCAAAATATGAGAACATCTGCAATTATATCCATCTGCCCGTACAGAGCGGCAGCACGAGGATGTTGCAGTTAATGAACCGTACTTATACACGCGAATGGTATAAAGCCAAAGTGGATCGTATCCGCGAGATCATCCCCGATTGTGGTATCAGTTCCGATATCATTGCCGGTTTCTGTACCGAAACGGAAAAAGATCACCAGGACACCCTAAGCATTATGGAGTACGGCCGGTTCGATATGAGCTATATGTACTTCTACAGCGAGAGACCCGGCACATTGGCTGCCAGGCGCTATACAGACGATATTCCAGAAACAGTGAAGAAAAGAAGGCTGCAGGAAATCGTAGATCTCCAGGGAATTTTATCACACCAAAGCAACCAGCTCGACCTCGGCAAAACATTTAAAGTATTGATCGAAGGCAATAGCAAGAAAAGCGATGCGCAATGGTATGGAAGGAACAGTCAGAATAAAGTGATCGTATTCCCTAAAGGCAACCATCCTTACAAACCCGCTGATTACGTGATGGTGAAAGTGGTGGATTGCACCAAGGCAACTTTGGTGGGAGAAATCGTTGATAATTTGGCAATTTGATAATTCGACAATTTGATAATTTTTGCACTACGTTTCATTGACGAATTGTCGAATTGTCAAATTGTGTAATTAAAAAAATATGGATTTACAGAGCATAAAGAACAGATTCGGTATCATTGGCAACTCCCCAGCCCTCAACTACGCCCTGAATACAGCAGCGCAGGTAGCGGCTACCGATCTCACCGTGTTGATCGTAGGTGAAAGCGGCGTGGGTAAAGAAGTATTTTCACAGATCATACACGCATTATCTGCCCGCAAACACAACCCGTTCATAGCGGTGAACTGTGGTGCTATACCGGAGGGCACCATCGACTCGGAATTGTTTGGTCACGAGAAAGGCGCTTTCACGGGAGCGGTAGACAGCCGGAAAGGATATTTTGAGACCGTTAACGGGGGCACTATTTTCCTGGACGAGATCGGAGAAATGCCATTGGGCACGCAGGCCAGGCTGTTACGCGTATTGGAAACCGGCGAATTCATTCGTGTGGGATCATCTAAAGTACAGAAAACCGATGTGCGCGTTATTGCAGCTACCAACAGGGAATTATTGGAGTTCACACAAAAAGGAAGATTCAGGGAAGACCTCTATTATCGTTTGAGCACTGTACCCATCAGGGTGCCTGCATTGCGCGACAGGAAAGAAGACATTCCTTTACTCTTCAGAAAATTCGTGGTAGACTTTTCAGAAAAATACAAGACCGCACCAGTACAGCTCGACGACGATGCGAAAAACCTGTTAATTAACCATCCCTGGCAGGGCAATGTGCGTGAATTGAAGAATATTGCAGAGCAGATATCTGTACTCAGTACATCACCCATTATTACGGCAGTCGAATTGAGCAGGTTCCTGCCCAACCAGGATAAATTCAACCGGATGCCGGTGCTTGCCGGACATGCTGCATCAACCGGTGAATTCGCCAATGAAAGAGAGATCCTGTACAAACTATTTTTCGACATGAAGAAAGATGTAACGGAGCTGAAGAAAATGTTCCTTGAAATATTGCAGAACCCTTCACTGGCAGGCGCCGCTGCTAATTTTACCCGGGATTCACTTATCCAGGAATACCACAACAATGGTGAGGCTCAATCCATCATCACTCCTCCTTCAATTGCTTCGCCGGCCAGTCCCGCTGCAACAACTTACTACCCATCAACACATGGATCACAGCCTGTACTACTGCACGATGAGGGTATTCATCAGCACGAAGAGGTAGAGGAATCGCTGAATATCATGGACAAGGAAAAAGAACTGATCGTGAAAGCGCTGAAGAAACACAAGGGAAAGAGAAGGGACGCCTCGCTCGACCTGGGTATCAGCGAAAGAACGCTTTACCGGAAACTGAAAGAATATGACATTGATGAATAGTATTAAAAGTCGAATTGTTGTCTGCCTCTTATTATTGTTTTTGATGAGTGGATGCGGGGTGTATTCTTTTAAGGATGCTACCATTCCGGCCAATGTCAAAACCATCAAGATTGGCTTCATTGAAAACAAGGCACGTTATGTAAACCCGCAGGTAAGCCAGAAACTGACCGATAAGCTGCAGCAAAAGATCGTTGGAAGCACCAAACTCACCCGTACCAACAGCGACGATGCACATTATGTGCTCAACGGACAGATCACCAATTATGATCCTTCGCAGACCGTTGGTGTGAGCGCACAACAGCCTACGACCAACCGGTTGACCGTTACTGTTCACATGACATTGAGGAAGACACTGGAGAATACAACCGAAGAATTCGATGTAAGCAGAAGTTTCGACTATTCGGCCAACCTTACTTTGCAGCAGGCCGAAAGCGGATTGCTCGACGAGATCGTTCGCAGTATTACCGATGATATTTTTAACCGCATTTTCTCCAACTGGTAATCAAATTGTATTTTTAGTACTATGAATGCTTCCCTGGAAAAGACCTTATTGCACCTGACCGGTAAAACCAACTTCAGTGAAGTAAGCGTAGCGCAACTGGAAGGGCTCGTTGCTGCCCATCCGTATTTCGCACCGGCGCAATTACTGCTGGCTGCCAAATTAAAAAATACACAACACCCCCAGGCGCTTGCCCAAAGCACTAAAACAGCTTTATACTTTACCAATCCTTTTTGGCTGCAGCTCCAGTTGAGTAAAGATGCACATGACGAACAGGTAACCAGTGTGGCGCCGGTGACTGCTAAGATATCTTCCCTGTTATCCGATCAGTTGGCGAGTTTTAAAAAGCCGCTGGAAGCAGATGCCAAACTCGATATAGAAGCAAAGCAGGAAAAATTGTATACCACTGATTATTTTGCTTCGCAAGGCATTAAAATCGATTTGGATGCGATTCCGCAGGACAAGCTGGTTTCCCAGATGCGTAAGTTTACCGACTGGCTCAAGCAAATGAAGCCCGCCGATACCAATATAGACCTGGGCGTATCGTCTAAACAGGAAAAAGACGTGATACAAAGCGCCGAGAGCTCTAACGAACAACGCGAAGTGGTTACCGAAAGTATGGCAGAAGTGCTGGGAAAGCAGGGACAAACAGACAAAGCCATCCAACTCTATATTAAATTAAGTTTCTTAAATCCTGAAAAAACCGCTTATTTTGCGGCCAGGATACAACAATTAAAAGGTATATAAAATGATCATTCTGTTTTTGATTCTGATTGTAATAGCTTCTGTGGTGCTTGGTTTCATTGTATTGGTGCAGAACCCCAAGGGAGGTGGACTTTCCGGCACTGTTGGCGGATTCAGCAACCAGTTCATGGGTGTAAAGCAAACGACCGACGTATTAGAAAAAGGTACCTGGATTTTTTCAGGCATCATTGCCCTGCTGGCGCTTTCTTCTACTCTTTTTCTGAAAGGCGGTACATCAGGTGGTGTTGATACTTCCATCATTCAGAAAGTGAACACTACTACCAGCGCTCCTGCAGCACCGGCCAATACTGTTCCGGCTAATGCTGCTACTGCGAAGCCCGCTGATTCTGCTAAAAAATAAACAATAGCTGATAAAAGATATTTCAGACCCTGCCTGTGTATTCAGACAGGGTTTTTTAATTAATTTAAATACCGGAAGAGGGCATGGTTATTGCCAATCCGTTCTAAATAATACCGGATGAAAAAGATCCTTTTGATATTATTGCTTTTGTTCATTGTTACAGCAGGTATTTTTTCCTGGCAAAGTCTCACATCAGGCACCAGCTTTGAAGAAAAAAGCCGTTACCTCGTGGTGGAAGAAGGCAGGAATACACAAAAAGATGTGATACAAACACTGCAACAGGAACACTTGGTCAAACATCCGGGCACTTTCTCATTGCTGGCAACGGCATGGGGTATTTGGAATAAACTGAAGCCCGGCAAATACGAAATTAAAAAGGGCGATAACCTGTTCAGCATCGCACGCATGCTGAGAAACAACCGGCAGGCATCCATCAAACTGGTCATCAATAAATTGAGGGTGAAAGAAGACCTGGCACACCTGGTTGGTAAAAACTTCAATACAGATTCTGTTGCAGTAATGAATTTTTTGCAGTCGAACGATTCGTTGAAGCCTTTTGGAGTAGATACGAATACCGTATTTACCCTTATATTGCCCGATACGTATTCTTTCTATTGGAATACTTCTTTCAATAAAATATTACGTAAGCTTGCCGATACCAGGAATGCTTTCTGGGGCCGCGATGACCGTATGCAAAAAGCCCAGCAACTTTCCTTCACTCCCGAAGAAGCATATACCCTGGCTTCCATTGTAGAAGAAGAAACCAATTTCGAATCCGACAAATCCAAGATCGCCGGCGTGTACATCAACCGGCTGGGAAAAGATATGCCCTTGCAGGCATGCCCCACGATCAAATATGCCATGAAGGATTTTACGCTCACCCGTATCTATGAAAAATACCTGAGCAATCCATCGCCTTACAATACGTACCGGAAGAAAGGATTGCCTCCCGGCCCTATCTGTACCCCATCACCCAAAACCATCGACATTGTATTGAATGCACCGCGTACAGATTATCTTTATTTTGTTGCCAAAAGCGATTTCAGCGGCTACCACCATTTCAGCAGCACATATGAAGAGCACATGCAATACGCCAGAGAATACCAGAAAGCATTGGATATCTATATGGCCAAAAAACAAAACTCGCCTGAGCATTGACAAAAATTGAACGACACATTGTTAACCTCGCTCCCATTGCCTGGCTCATCAACAAGAGCAAGACACTGGTCATTCCCGGGTTCAGGGGCCTTCCCTTATATGATGTGGTACGTTTTTTCTTCCGGCAGATCAATAAAGTAGGATTGAACGAAAGGGCCGCCGCCATTTCATTCAACTTTATCATGGCCATGCCGGCGGCTCTCTTGTTTTTATTTGCACTGGTGCCTTATTTCCCAGCTTCGGCCAGTTTTGAAACGGAAATACTCAAATTATTCAAAGACATTTCTCCCGACTCTGCCACTTATCGTTTCATCAAAGACATACTGGACGGACTGCTGGAAAAACACGTAGGTGTATTTTCTTTCGGTTTCATATTGCTCATCTTTTACGCTTCCAATGCCATCATCGGCATCATACGCACGTTCGACCGGTCGATACAGGAGCAGAAAGGTTTTTTCCTGTACCAGCGCTGGCGCGCTATCCGGCTCACCGGCATCCTTGTATTGCTGGTCATTGCTTCTGCATTGGTATTGATAGGACAGGAACAGCTCACCGGCCTTCTTAAAAATCTCTTCCATATGCGCAGGAGGGCCAGGCTACCCTGGTGGAACGGGATCCGCTGGTTCATCATTACTGGCTTGCTCTTCTATTGCGTGGCGATGATCTATAAGTTTGCTCCTTCTGTAAAAAAGAGATGGCATTTGGTATCGCCTGGCTCTCTACTGGCCACCGCATTGATACTGGTTACCACCATTGCATTCTCCTCATGGGTAAGCCTCTTCGCGAGCTCCAATTATAACCGCGTTTACGGCTCCATCGGAACCGTGCTCATCCTGATGCTGCTGATCTATATCAATTCGCTAATTCTGCTCATCGGGTTTGAATTAAACGTTAGTATTACGTACCTCACCAGGAAGGCAGAAGAAAGAAATACATGAAAAATACATGACAGTTGCAATATGATGCAGCCTTAGTCCCTTAAGAATAATTTTCCTGATTTTTTATGGATTCGGTACAACTCTTATATAAAAGGGGGCTGCTCAAACTGAGCAGCCCCCTTGATTCAGAAAATAATAATCCCTTTGATTACTTCCTCGCTTTGATCAGTTGTACGACCTTACGCTTGGATCCCTGAATAAATTCTGCAAAGTAGGTCCCGCTCTGGTAGTTTTCTCCTACCTGCAAGCTACTATTGCTATGCAGTCCTGATCTCGCTTCTATCGCTCTTCCTGATGCATCCATCACCCGTAAATTCACCGGTGTCTCATACCTGCTTTGGATCTTCAGTGTGAAGTAAGTGCTGGTTGGGTTTGGAGCTACCGTTACTTTCAGTTCTGATTCTTCTGAGCTTACTTTCACTTTGTCTTCAGTAGCTGTTTGTGTAAGGGTGGTATTGCCCCCAGTTGCTGATGACGTTACTACCGGTCCAACACTGCAATCATAACTGTTCCAGATCACATTGCTGTTTTCACTCTGTATCTCCCGGGCTATAAACAGACCCGTCATATGCGTACTGTCCCTGTTACCCTGTACTTCCAGCTGGCCATTCGGCGCATATACATTCGCATTCACCCAGGTATCCGTTTCCCTGGTACCGCGGCCATCCTGGTGGTCTCCACCCTGCTCCTCTCTATAACCATCATCTCTTCCATGTTCATCTCCTTCTTCGCCTCCATGCACCGTGAAGTAACCTCCTTCATCACCTCCGTCAAACTGGTGACTCTCTTCTCCCTCATGCTGGTGGTCTTCTTCCACCCTTGGTTTCTGCCCTACATAGAACGTAACTTTATAACGATCTGCATTGATCTTGCTCTTCTTACCTATCTCTACCCCATTGCTTACAAGCACCTGGCTGTTGCCTGCAAAACGTACATTCGTATAGTCTCCTGTAGATGAACCGCCGCTTACATGCAACCTGCCTATATTGATCACAGGGCTCGTAAACAATACCGTTGCTCCCGGGCCTATCTCTATCGATCCAAATACCGTTCCACCCAACGTAACAACTGCACCTTGACCAATATTCACTTCTTTGTAATTACTACTTACCGTTACTGTTGTATTCTTGCGAACCTTAAAATTGGGCAGTCCTCTTGTGCTTGTCGTGTTATACACCATCGTTGGTAAGTCAACAGCAGCTACCTCATAGATCTTCTGGTTGATCACCGCTCCACTCTCTGCGTCTATTCTTGGTGCTTTTACAAATGCCCCCGCCGATGCTACGGTTGTCTTTTCTCCAAACTTAGCCCTGCCCCTTGCGCTCATCACACCCACACTGCCGCCGGACACTATATTGTGGTCGCTCAACTCTACCTGTCTGCCTCCCAGGATCGTGTAGCTGCTTACGAGCGTCTCTTTGGCATACATGTAGGTGGCCGCAAATTCACTCCTGCAACCATTACCATCTGTAGTATACAGGCTGTATACGCCATCTCCATTTGTTAAGTCTAAGCTGATCTGCTGTGTAGCGGCAAAGCTGCCCATACTGTACAGCCACTGGTAGCCAAACGGTCCGTTTAACGTACTGCTGCCAGTAAGGGTTAGCTTGTTACAGAACGCATCCGCATTGCTCGGTGCGATACTGGCTACCGGTAGCGGGTTCACTTTCACTGTGAAGCTGCAAGTACTTACATTACCATGTATATCCGTTACTGTATAACTTACTGTTGATGTACCGATATTGAATACACCACTTACATCGATACCCGCGCCGTTTCTTGTTGTGGCGCCTGTTACCGTATACAGGGTACTGGCTATTCCGCAATTATCTCCCTGGCTTAGTACAGGGATTGTGTAATTGGTATTACCGCCAGTATTAGCACAGAATACCTGGTTGCCCGCGCAGGCTATCACCGGCGCTTCATTATCTGTAACAACCACTGTCTGTACAGTGCTATTCGTATTGCCATGGATATCTGTTACCGTCCAGGTTACTACTGTAGTGCCTACAGGGTAAGTAGCCGACGGATGGTCATTCACTACACGCTGTACACCGCAGTTGTCTTTGGTAACCGGGATGCCTAAGCTCACCGTGGCCGAACACTTGCCCGGGTCATTGCTCACACTGATATTCACCGTGCTGATCGTTGGATTCTCAGTATCAGCAACTACTATGGTAAAGGTTCCCGAAGACGCGTTACCACTTACATCGGTAGCGGTCACATTTACAGTAGTAACACCTACGGGGAAAACTGTTCCGGGATTCTGGCTATACGTAATCGCAACCGGACCGCAAATATCCGAAGCCGTTGCAGCAAAGTTGATTATTGCTCCGCATATACCTTTATCATTCACTGCGTTTATGGCAGAAGGTGTAGTTAATGTTGGCGCAGTAATATCATGAACGGTGATCACCTGCACTGCAGAAGAAGTATTTCCACATGCGTCTTTGGCTGTCCAGGTTCTGGTAATAGTATAATTGTAATGACCCGCATTATTGATATCGGCATTCTGCGTGCTTGTCTGTGCAAATACTACTACAGGCGATGCATCACAATTATCTGTTGCTGTTAAAGTAGCTGCTGCAGGTACTGCGTTACAGTCTACAGTAATGTTAGCAGGCGCTGCACCCAAAACTGGCGCTGTTCTATCCAGTACCGTGATGGTCTGTACAAAGTTATTGGCGCTTGTATTGCCACTTGCATCGGTAAAG
The DNA here is from genome assembly GCF_900106985.1 of Hydrobacter penzbergensis. Lineage (NCBI taxonomy): Bacteria > Pseudomonadati > Bacteroidota > Chitinophagia > Chitinophagales > Chitinophagaceae > Hydrobacter > Hydrobacter penzbergensis. The sequence goes on from NZ_FNNO01000015.1 coordinate 93,098, forward strand.
TTCCAGGTTCTTACCTGTGTATAGGAACTACCACAGCCTGCGGTCTTTACATCGCTTAAAACATGTATGGTTGTTGTACTGCAATTATCAGTAGCTACTGGGGCCAACGTCAATGCTTTGGCCAGAGAAGTAGCGTCGGAACACTCAACCGTTGCATCCAGGCTACCCGGCGCTGTTGTAATCACAGGTGGAGTAACATCTTTGATAATAACGGCCTGTGTTTGAGTAGCGGTATTTCCACTGGCATCCTGGTATGTCCAGTGCATGATATAAGTACCCTGATTGCTATAAGTAAGTGGATCACTGGTAGTTCCTGTTACCATACCCGAGCAATTGTCTTTAGCAGTAGGCGCTGTAATTGTTGCAGCGCATTCGGCCGTAACAGCGGGCAGGGCATTTATCTGGTAATTTATCGTAAGTGTGCCTCCTCGGAAATAACCTACCCAGCCAGGATAACCGGTGAAATTCATCTGCAAAGTATTATTGCCGCCATAATTATATCCAGGGATACTTCCGTTATAATTGATGGTGAATGACTGCGCGTAATGGAATAACTGGTTATCGCCGATATGGGTACCCGAAACATACATATGATCGTAATCACCGGTTCCGCCCCATCCCTGGTCTACAGCTGTATAGGATAAGCTCGCGCCAGTTACAACAGCTCCAGCGGGTAAAGGATCAGAAAAATTAAATATCCACGGACTCCAGCTATTGGTATTACCATAAGGCACTGAAATGGTCTTTGAACCTGTTACTGAAGTGGTTGGTACCGGCGCTTCATTGTCTTTTACCGTTACAGTGAACGAAGCGCTGGCTGTATTACCTGCCGCATCGGTTACGATAAAACTGTTGGTAGTGGTTCCAACAGGGAATACCGAACCGCTGGGCAAACCAGCCGTTTGCTGCATGGTTGGAACGCCGCAATTGTCGCTATAATTTACTGTATATGCTACGCTCGCGCCGCATTTACCGGGATCATTATTGACCGTAATGGGGCCCGGGCTCGAAATAGTTGGTGGTACCATATCTTTTTCCCCTAGGTACTGGCCATTGGGTATGGAAAGACCATGTGTTACCTGGCAAGGGAAAGCAGCATCTATTACTTTAACCATAGTACTGTTACTGGCCCCATAGGGTATGGAAATGGTTACATCTGTTGTTACCCCGGCATTGTAATTAAACGGTCCATAGGAAACATTCGCCCCTGAAGGATCGTAAATTACCTTAAAGCTTTTGGTACCTGTAATGGATGCACAGGAAAGATGGTTGACCCTTATGCTAGCAGTGGTATAATCATCTGTAGGATTACAGGGTGTTCCATTATTATTACCTGGCAATATAACTGTATTGCTCCAGCCTGTTATCGGGCAACTTGTACAAACCGGGGGTGGAGGTGGTGTAAAATTACCGGAGCCTCCTACCAAAAAAGCCCAGCATACATTGTTTGAATAAGGGGCTACGCTCAGTGTAGTACCCAGGAACGGGGTATGAACAGTAGCATAGCTGTTAAAGCCAAAGCCCAGGTAAATAGATGATGCCGCAGCAAAAATAGTGGGACTCAATGAAGATGCATTTCCGGCAAATTCTGCGTCAATAGGGTAATTGACCCCGTTAATAGTGAGCCCCGCGCCCGAATGGCCGCATTCATTTACCTGATGGTAGGTCATCAGATACCATGTTAAAGAGCCATCTTGGGCCTGGTTAACACGTATTTCCGTAACGTGTGCGAACGAAAGGATTGTAACAAAAAGGCATGTTACAAAGAGTAGAATTTTTTTCATAAATTAATTTTGATAATGACCATTAATCATGATCTCAGAAAATTATCCTTCTAAGCATTCTGTTGCACTTAGTTTTTATATGTTTTTTTTACAGACAGGCCCGAAGGGTCAAATCCAGTGGGAAGACTGATCTTCAAATCATTCAAAGCATCGCTATCGCAATCAGGCTTATTGAACACGCCTTTTTTGCTGGCGAAGTTGAAATCTTTCGACAAATTCTGACCGTCTCCTTTATTTGTAATAGTGATGGCAAACTGCGCATTTTGATCTGCAGGACCGTCATTAAAGACGCTGATCTGTACCTGGTTTGTGTTGTTACATTTAACAACACGGTAAAAGATCTCTATTGAGTTCCTGGTTTCAGGAAAAACCTGCCAGTTTTTATACACGGTTTCAGAAGACTGGCCAAAAGAAATGCTTACAGAGCCCATAACCAGCATAAAAAAGAGTAGTCGTTTTAACATAATCAAGTTTTTAATTATTAAAAAATTATTGAATACAGTTGGAAGCCGCATATTCGATAGGAAATAAGGTCGGGGTAAAAAGCACAGGTACTTTTCAATTGAACAGCGCAAGGTTCATATGCAGGTTTTTAGTTAGGTTGATTGTAGTAGCATCTGTAAATTACTGTAGAGAAATATCTACAAGGATGTAATTTGACAAATTGCCAATTCCAGGCAAAATTGAGTTGATAACACAATGATTTTAATAGACTAGGGCATTGATTTCGTAGATGAGAAGAAAAAACAGCTTAATTTCAGGCAAAATTCTAGCTCAGTACCTTTACTAACCCCTGCCAAGATGAAATACCGTTGTATCATAATAGATGATAACATTATTGAATGCGATTCGCTTGCGCTGAAACTGAAACAAATTGCCTGCCTGGAAATATACGCTACCCTGTCAAGTGGATTGGAAGCAGTGAATATTTTGAGAGACAACAAAATAGATATTGTTTTTTCTGACATAGATATGCCGGGCCTGTCTGGCATAGAACTGCTGAAAAGCACCAAAAATCACCCCGTTTTTATTTTTATTTCATCCCATCCGGAGTATGCTGTGGAGAGCTTCAGCCTGAATGTGATCGATTATATTGTAAAACCGGTTAAACTGGAACGACTGATCCATGCCGCCAACAAGGCGATTGAATACATCCAGTTAAAGAAGTTGCTGAATAACCAGGCGAGCCCTAAAGCATCTTCTCCGGATACCGGTAACAATCTGATCAAGACCATCGACGCTCAAGCCTATTTCTTCATCAAAGATGCCAGTGGTTATACCAGGCTTGATATGGGCGACGTGTTATATATTGAAAGTATGGGGGATTTTTCCAAAATACATACTACGAGCCAGAAAACACATTTGGTCCTGGTGAGTTTAAAGAACCTGGAAAAGCAATTGCCCGCCAGCTTCTTCATACGCGTTCACAAACAGTATATGGTTAATCTGCTGTATATTAAAAATATTACAGTGGGCGAAATACTGCTGAAAGACAACAATATAATCCCAATCAGTACAGCCTATAAACAGGCATTGCTGGATACGGTAGTACATAAAAAAACATTGACCCGCTTTGGGGAATAATACCTTCATGCCGCGGGTAAGGTTATATGAAATATACTGCCTGCCCCGGGACGGCTGTTCACAGTGATATTCCCATGTAATATAGCTGCAAAATGCTTGCTTAACAGTAAGCCAAGACCGGTTCCTTTTTCTCTATTGGTCCCGTGGGTGCTTTCAATTGATTTTATGGCGACATCATTGATCTGCTGCACTTTTGTTTCGCTGATTCCTACACCATTATCTCTTACTGAGAGCACCATCCCTTTGCCGTCTCTCTTCGCAAAAATTTCCAATAACCCATCCTGGCCGGAAAATTTAATGGCATTGCTAACCAGGTTACGAACGATCAGTTCTACCATGTTGCGGTCGCCCAATACCCTTACCCCCTCCTTGACGCTGTTGTTCACCGTCAGGTTTTTTGTTCCTATTGTATGGTGCGCACCATTGATAACATGTTCCACAATAGCTGCCATATCAATATCTTCTATAACGGGTGCAAAACCCTGCATCTGGCTGGCCGACCAGTTAAGCAGGTTATCCATTAAGCTGGCAGTATGATCCAGTGTGCCTTTTATCAATTCTGTATATTGAGCCAGTCTCTTTTGCTCAATATGCCCGTTTGCCAGCAGTGAACTGAAAGAGATCAGGTTATTGACCGGCGTTCTGAGATCGTGACTCACAATACCGAATATTGTATCTTTTACCGATACCAGCTCTTCCAAAGTCTGCTTTTGCTTCGAGACCAATTTGTTTAGCTTAACGGTTTTATAGTGGTTGTAAAATACCAGTATTCCAGCAGCAAAAGTGGTAATGGCAATTATTGCCAGTGCGGTTGATAATTTTGCATCGAATTCGATCTGTGCCTGCTGGGCGCTGATCCTGCTGTCTTTAATCTTTTTATCGAAACGAGCCCTTAATTGCTCCTTTTGCAACCGGGTGATTTCCAATTTCTTTGCGTTTTCCAGGTCTGCCTCTTTTTTAAGAAAGGCAACCCTTTGAAGGCTTTTTTCCTGATCACTGATCTCTAATTGCTGCTTTCTGAGAATGATCTCCTGCTGTTGTTGTTTTGCCAGCAGTATCTGCTGTTTCAGGCTTTCATCGGTCAACTGCTGGGTCAGTTTATATTCCCTTTCCTTAATATTAAAATCGAGTTGCAATTGCTTGCGCGTGATCTCCCTTTCCTTTTCATTATTATAGATGCTGTCACGCATGACAATATACTCCCGGTAATAAAAAAGCGAACTGTCGAAACGGCCTGTTGTTTCATATAAATTACTCAGGCTTTCCAATGCATTTTTTTGTACTCCTGAAACATTGATCTGTCTTGCTATATCCAGGCCCTGTTTCAGGTTAATAAAACCATTCCCATAATCTTTATTTTTTGTATAATACCTGCCCAGGTTTAGGTAATTTTCTGCCAGCGTAAGTTTTTCATTGGCTTTCTTGTTTACTTCCATGGAGGTCAGGTAATATTTCAGCGCAGTTTCTTTGTTTTGCCGGGCTTCGTATATTTTGCCAATGCCCGTCATAATGGAAGATTTCATCGAATAATCCTCTTCTTTCTCTGCTATTGGCAGTGCCCTGTTAAATAGCTGGAGTGCTTTTTCATATTTTTCCGCCGGCCTGATCCGCATGTTCATAAGCTCGTTATCTGAGGCCATCATTAAGATATTTCCAAGTGCTTCACAGGCAACAGCCACTCCTCTGCTTGTACTGCTTGCATCTTCAAATATTTTTAAAGCTTTGTGTATGTATTCCGATGCCTGTTTAAACTGGCCAAGACCCTCATAGATCTCCCCGATATTCATGTAACAACTGGCCACTTCGCCTTTTTTCCCCAAGTGCGCATATAAAATAATTGCATTCTGATGGGCTTCCAGCGATTTAGCGTAATCCGGAATATCATTGTACAGCGCTCCCATATTCAGATACGTATCAGCCATATGCACTTTATCGGCAGCTTCCTTTCCCACTTCGAGTGCTTTCTCGTAATAAGAAAGGGCTTTGAGATAATCTGACACGCCGTGATAAGAGGCGCCCAATTTATAATAGGTAACTTCCAGTATACTTTTATTGGGTAGTTTTTTTGCGAGGGAAACAGCCGCTTCGCCGAAGCTTTCCACTTTATCGAACTGTTTCAAAATTGCATACTGTCCGAAAATATAGCGCAGGTAAATAACCTTTAAAGAATCTTCTTTCTGATAAGCCTCGTTTACGCGTAATAAGCTATCTAATTTTGCCTGCTGTGTCCATCCCACACCTATACAACCGGTGAGTATCTCAAGCATCAACAATATCTTCTTCATAAAAGGTTCAGTAGTTTCGACGCCCTGTTTAAATCAACCAGGGTTAGTTCGTTTAAAATTAAATGAATAACCCATAACATTGTCTAACAATATAAATAAAAAACAATGCAACCTTTCGTATGTATTAAAAAAAATATTCTTTGAATAAAACACCTCTTTCCTCTGCTATCCCTCGAAGTGTTGCATTCTGTTCAAATTTTTTCAATACGTTTTTTGTAGTAGTAACCTTATTGAGTAATTCGTATGCGTCGCGGCTGGAATGTATTATTCGGTCAATTTCTTCAATTCAAGAACCAGCCTTGTCTCTGGTAACTGGTGATTAAAAAATTGCCGGTAATGCTTTTTATTGTTTACCATCAGGGTCACCGGGATGGTGCCGTCCCAGGATTTGTCTATCATCGGACAAAAAACATTGGGATCTTGTTCATCGAGCCATATAATACTGGAATGGTAATGCTGCTTTTGGGCAAAAGCGGCGATCGCTTTGGGATAATCATCGGGGAAGTCGAGACTCACTAATATCAATTTCACGCCTTTTGATTTGAAAGCTGCCACCTGTTTTTCAAACCAGGGAATCTCGTGCACACAAGGACCGCACCAGCTTGCCCAAAAATTAAAGACGGTAGGTGCGGAACTGGTATCAACCATCTTCAACAGTTCACCGATCTTCATTTTAGGGATCGACTGGGCCTCCGTCATTACTGATAGCAGGCAGCAGAATAAGCAAATAAATAGTTTTTTCATGGCGATACATTCAATAATTCTGGGTTGTAATACCCCATTCGGTCATTAGTTGATCTGATTGAGCTTTCGGCAGAGACCGCTCCTCATAATGCCCTGCAAGGGTTTTCTGTCGCATGGCTTCATAAATACTCACAGCGCAGGCAACAGACACATTCAGGCTTTGGATGATGCCAACCTGGGGGATGATGAAATTACCGTCAGCCAGCAACCTGATCTCTTCACTCACTCCGGAATGCTCATTGCCGAACACAAGCGCTACACTCACTGTAAAATTGATATCATACACACTTACAGCATCGGCGGCAAGATGCGTGGTAAAAATGCGACTGTATTGCTGTCTTAATTGTGCAAAGCACGCTGCAGCATTATCGAAATGATGCACGGTCAACCATTTGGCTGCGCTGCTGCTGCTTTTAGGTCCGAACTTGTCGTGACGTGGAATTTTTGTATTTAGAATATATATATCCTGTATGCCTACCGCATCACAGGTTCGCATGACTGCGGCAATATTATGCGGGTCCTGTATATTTTCCATCACTACAGTCAGGTTGGGTTGGCGTTTATTCAATACTTGTATCAATTTATTTTTCCTTTCCGGTGTCATGCACTTGTTCTTGCCTCGAAATTCGACAACAACAGAGAAGAAACCAAATAAAAACCCCCTTGCCCCGGGCTTAAGTCCGGGGCAAGAGGGTTTTTATGGTCACTGTCAAAACCATGCGTGTTTAGTCTCTTTCGCGACGGTCCCAGCCTCTGCCGTGTTCGCGCTCACGTTCACCGCGGTCTCCCCAACGGCCACCACGGTCATCATCGTCGCGGTCTCCCCTGTCCCATTTGCGGTTATCGTGGCCATTGTAGAATTTGTCTTTCCATTTTCCGCCATAACCATAACGATCGCCACCATAAGCCGGGTATCTGTTGTCCACTACCACGGGCCTTCTGTAAGTATTGTAATAATCACGATAACGATCTCGGTAATAATCGCAACGATACCAGGGTCTGGGTTCATTGATGGCTACTTTATATCCGCCATAAAGATCATAATCACTATACATAGCAGGCAAAGAAGCGCCGATCACCCAGCGTCCATCGCTCAGGTAAATGAATGAGCGATGGGGAATATCGTAATAACTATCGATCTCAGGGAGGTAATAATAATCGCCCTCATATTCATCGGGCAATCCCCAGGCAGGTCTTCCTATGTTGAGGTTCACATTCAGTCGAACCTGTGCTTCTGTATAACTGCTCATCAGCACAGCTGCGAGCAATAAGGTGGGTAGAATTAACTTTTTCATGGTAGAACGTTTTATACTGTATATAAGCCAAACGCAATGCCAGAAACGACTAAATCTGTTAAACAAATGTAAATCTGCATCTTATAAGGGACTGATACCCAGGCCAGGTTTTCCTGATACACGAACAGTTCCGAAATCATAAGTAAGCCCTTGTGCTACATCTTGTGATAACAGCAAGGGGCCGTCCAGGTCTGCATGGTCCAGTTGCGGCAGAAAATGCGCAATAGCCGATGAACCAATTGTAGATTCATTCATACTTCCCATCATTACCTGCATGCCCAATGAACGTGCTTTTGTGATCATTCGCCTGGCAGGCGTGATGCCACTGCATTTGGTGAGTTTGATATTGATCCCGTGAAAATGACCATGGCATTTTTCCACGTCTGTTTCCGATACGCAACTTTCATCTGCAAATAATGGAAGTGATGATCGTTCAAATAAAACTTTCATCCCCTCCCAATTGTCTTTCGCAAGTGGTTGTTCGATGAACTCTACCCCCAGTTCGGCCAGTTGCGGTATTTTTTCCAATGCTTCTTCGGTTGTCCATCCGGCATTGGCATCGATCCTGAAACGGGCATCGGTATTGACTCGCAATGCTTTTACAATGGCGATGTCTTCATCGGTTCCCAGTTTGATCTTGTATACCGGCCAGGGTTTTGCTTTCATTTTGCCCACCATTTGGTCTATCTGGTCAATACCAATGGTATAGTCTGTGATAGCAGTGTGTTCCCATTCCGTATCCCACAACGCATAGAGCGGCCGGCCTTTCATTTTTCCGTACAGGTCCCAGCAGGCTATGTCCAATGCACATACAAGGAATGGATTGTTTGGAAAAAGATGGTGCAGGTAATGCCAGTATCTTTCGGGGTCGGTGAGTGCAAATTTCTCCACCAATGTTTTTTTGCTTTCCAGGTCTGCCATCATTTGTTCCACTGTGATATTGTAATACACAATGGCCGGCGCTTCGCCGATGCCGGTAAAAGGCCCCAACTCCAGTGTTACTACTAATGCAGGCTGATGGGTTTTGGTACGTCCGTTCGAAATGGAGAACGGGTATTGAAAAGGGAGGTTCTGCTGCCAGTATCGAAGTTTCAAAGCTGTTAGTTTAAATTAATCAGACAATCTGCCACTGGCTATTACATAACCATGAAATTCTTCATTGAATGCATTGGCCGCAAGTAATGATTCCAAAGTAAGGTGCATGCGGTATTGCCAGTAATGGCGGGGATTGGCGGGTACGTTGATGCGTTCTTCACCGGGGTTCTCACGGCGTAATTGCTCGCTTATGCCCAGGATATCCTGCAATTGAAAAATGCTCCACATGGCAGGTGAATGTAGGTGCTGCAATACAATGGCTTTGTTGATCCATGGCTCACAATAATAAGGCGCCGTTCCGGGCTCCCCAAGTTCCTCGTTGTAGAATTGCTGTATCGTTGTTTTGTCTTCTTCCCACCAGCCGCGTATGGTACTCATATCGTGTGTAGAAGGCGTTACCACACTCAGGTAAGGCGCATCTTTGGGATTGAAGAATTTTGTATGACTGGCCTTGGGCATCCGCTGTATCTCAAGGCTCAGCAGTCCCAATTGGTGCATCACATCAGGTACACAAGCCGGCACGAGGCCCAGGTCTTCCCCGCATACCAGCATATTGGTCACCCGCTTCAAAGCAGGCAGCTTCAGCAACGCTTCTTTCTTCCAGAACTCATCTTGTCTGCGGAAAAAATAATCTATATACAGCTCATGCAGGGCCTGTTTTGTCTGCTCATCGAGGTGGCGATATGAACTGGTATTTTCCATCCCGAAACGGAAATGAAAATGCATGCCATCAGCCTGCTCTGCTTCGAACAATATCACATTGCTGATCAAATCGAAAAGACCGGTCTTGACTTTCTGGTGATGCTCATCATTTTCCAGCGTTGCGAAATAAGTCTCTACCTGCCGTTGTGTAGCAAAAGCAGGTTTGAGAGAATACGAACCATCTCCAGCAGATTGCAGAAATTCTTTTTTAACCAGATCGTTGTCGTGTCCGAATATTTCCCATAATACCTGATCTGAGATATATGGCTGGATAAAACGATGCAGATCTACATTGATCTTCCTGCTATGAAATTCATTGATACGTACCGGAATAGCAGGCACAAAATGTCCCATGATACCTTCTATTGCATGCATGGGGATGCTAAATATCCGGAAGAAACCCAATATATGATCGATACGGAAAGCATCGAAATAGTAACTCATCTGTTCAAAACGCTGCTTCCACCAGGCGAAGCCATCTTCACGCATACGCTCCCAGTTGTATGTGGGAAATCCCCAGTTCTGCCCCTTCACTGCAAAATCATCGGGTGGCGCACCCGCCTGAGCATCCATGTGATACAATTCAGGATTCTGCCATGCATCCACACCATGCCTGTATACTCCAATGGGGATATCTCCTTTAACAATGATGCCATTCTCATGTGCATAAGCGGTGGCTTCTTTCAGTTGTAAGTGCAGGTTGTACTGGATATAATAATGTAACCCTATTTCATCCTGGTGTGAACCGATCAGTGTTTGAATGGCGGCTGCATCGTACCTCGCATATTGAGGCCACTGGTTGAAATCAACCGTTCCATACAGGTCTCGCAGGTGACAAAAAGCAGCATAGGGTTCCAGCCAATGTTTGTTCTGTTCAAAATAATCCTGGTAATCTTTGTGCAGGGAAAAATCATTTTTTGCTTCTGCATACAGCTCTTTAATGATCAACCATTTGATCTTGATCACCGATTCGTAATCCACTTCCGGTAAATGATTCAGCCGCTCTCTTTCTTTGGATATTTTTTGCCGTATGGTTTTATTTTTGGTACCGGCAAGCACTTCCACATTCAGGTAAATAGGATGCAATGCAAAAGCCGAAATCGCTGCATACGGATAAGAATCTGTCCAGCTATGTGTAGCCGTTGTATCGTTCACCGGCAACAGCTGTATCAGTTTCAAGCCGGTAGTACGTGCCCAGTTGACCAGCAGTTTCAGGTCGGTAAACTCTCCTACTCCCAGGCTCTGCTCACTGCGCAGGCCGAACACAGGAATAGCAACGCCTGCACCCTTCCAGGTATTATCGGGCAATATGGTGAATCCATCATTCACAGTCACCTGCTTGTTTTTGGCGCCAGGGTCGTTCAATATCCTGTTGTCGCCATCTTCATATAGCAGGAAAATATTTTTCTCCGTATCGTATACACCATACTTGTAAGCAATCGGGAAAGACGCGTGGCCCAGATCGAGCGATGCTGTAAAGCAATCCTCCCCTTCCTGCCTGTTCATCAATACCGGTGCAACAGTATCCCAATTCCCCAATTCAACAGTATTGCCCAGTATGCACAGGGTTTGGCCGGCTTGCAAGAGCGGACTCTTTACCATCAGCACATGCGTTGTTTTTCCAACATGATCGCTTTTTATAGCTGTATGGTTGTGTTTCAGTAAAACCTGCTTGAAGGGCTCTGTATAAAATGCGTTCTCAAAATAACCGGCGTAATTCCAGGCATCGTAAAAAATAGTCTCTGCTTTACAGAGTTTGGCAGGATTGAATTTTTTATCGGCGCCCCAGTCAAAACTGATGAGGCCATCTGCATTTTTCAGTACGTAATTATACGTAATCTCTTGGTCGGTGCATTGCGCTTCATTCAATTCGATAACAGCCCGCCAATAATCGCCGTTTTCATATTCCATGGACAATGCGCCTGCTAAATCGTTATTGCCTAGCAACAAATGATTTCCCACGATGAACAGTTCTTGTCCGAATAACGTATGAAATTTCAGCTGGAAGGTTATTTTCCGAAATACGCCTGGCGCTTTTTTTACCACAGCAGTTGCAGGCACAGCAGGAGCATGATATTGTCTGGCAGAAGGCAAGCGATCCGTTTTCAATTCTTACAATATAGGGTTAGGGTGCTAAAGTAGTAAATAATGTGTATTTATAACACAATAAAAAGATCCAGCTTGCAAAATAAGCTTTCGCTCGCATTTATCCTGTTTTCGTGCTAACAATCCTAGCCCTATCTTTGGCATACTAACAATTGTTCGTAGATGAAGCATGAATTCAACCGCAACGAAGACTGGATGAAGTTGGCTGTATCGCAGATGCGCAGCCGGTTTGAGCAGGTTTGCCAGGGAGGTGGTAAGAAAGCCCTTGCCCGCCAGGCAGAGCGTAACAAACTCACTGCCCGCGAAAGGATCACTTACCTGTGTGACAGTGACCAACCTTTTCATGAAATAGGCGCTTTCGCCGGTTATGATATGTATGAGGCTGAAGGCGGGTGCCCGGCCGGCGGAACCGTTGCCGGCATCGGTTACATCAGTGGCAGGCAATGCGTGGTGGTGGCTAATGACCAGACCGTGAAAGCGGGCGCCTGGTTTCCCATCACCGGTAAAAAAAACCTGCGCTTGCAGGAAATAGCTATGGAGAACAGGTTGCCCATCATTTACCTGGTGGATAGTGCAGGTGTATTCCTTCCCATGCAGGATGAAATATTTCCCGACAAAGAACATTTTGGCAGGATATTCCGCAACAATGCCCGCATGAGCGCTATGGGCATTACACAGATCGCGGCTGTGATGGGCGCATGCGTGGCAGGTGGCGCTTACCTGCCCATCATGAGTGATGAAACACTGATGGTAGAAGGCAACGGCAGTATTTTTTTAGCAGGGCCATATCTTGTTAAGGCAGCCATTGGCGAAGAAGTGGATGCAGAAACATTGGGCGGCGCTGAAACACACAATGCCATCAGCGGCATTGCCGATTATAAATTCAGCAATGAACAGGAATGCCTCGATCACATCAAAAAAATGGTATCTAAATTAGGGCCGCAACCATTGGCAGGGTTCAACAGAACAACTGCCCTGCCACCTAAAAAAGATCCTGCGCATTTATATGGCATCATTCCCGAAGGTAACCTTAGACCTTACGATATGCGCGAGATCATCGCCTGTATTACGGATGACAGTGTATTCGAAGAATTTAAACAGGAATATGGACAAACCATTCTCTGTGGATATGCCCGTATCGACGGATGGGCAGTAGGTATTGTGGCTAACCAACGGCTCATAAGCAAAACAAAAAAAGGAGAAATGCAATTGGGCGGTGTTATTTACAATGATAGTGCCGATAAAGCAGCCCGTTTCATTCTCAATTGTAACCAGAAAAAAATACCACTTGTTTTTTTACAGGATGTGACCGGCTTCATGGTAGGCAGCCGCAGCGAACACAGTGGCATCATCAAAGACGGCGCCAAGCTGGTGAATGCAGTGGCCAATTCTGTGGTGCCCAAGATCACCATCATAGTAGGCAATAGCTATGGCGCCGGTAATTATGCCATGTGCGGCAAAGCCTATGATCCGCGTTTCATTTATGCATGGCCTTCGGCCAGGATCGCGGTGATGGGTGGTGAGCAGGCTGCTAAAACTTTATTACAGATACAGGTAGCGGCCATGAAGCAACAAGGCAAAGAAATATCGTCCGAAGAAGAACAGCAATTGTTGCAAACCATCAAAGACCGTTACGAAAGCCAGACCTCTCCTTATTATGCAGCGGCCAGGTTATGGGTAGATGATATCATTGACCCCATTCAAACACGCGAACTGATCTCTGCCGGTATTCATGCAGCCAATCAAAATGCCGTCATTGACGAATTTAAAACCGGTGTATTTCAGGTCTGAGATCACATTGAAAATATTGCGCTAATTTTAACGCCTCATCATTATCTATTCCATGTCATTACCCATTTATATTGCCAATGCATTTACACATACGATGTTCGGCGGCAATCCGGCAGCTGTATGTCCGCTTGAGTCCTGGCTTCCCACCGATACCATGCAACAATTAGCCAATCAAAACAATTTATCTGAGACTGCTTTTTTTGTGCAACGGAAAGACGGCGCTTATGATATCCGCTGGTTCACTCCTGAATTTGAAATAGACCTTGCCGGGCATCCAACACTGGCTACTGCATTCATCATTTTCACAGAACTGGGATACGATCGGCCATCTATCCGCTTTTATTGCAAAAGCGGCGAACTCAACGTTACCCGTAAAGAAGATATATTGGAAATGAATTTCCCCGCACGCATGCCCGTTGCTGTAGAAGCGCCGGTTGAATTGCTGAAGGGACTGAGTATCCCTCCTGCCCGTGTACTGAAGTCGCGCGATTATTTTTTGGTGTACAACACACAGGAAGAGGTAGAAAAAGTAGTACCCGATTTTTTACACCTAAACCGGGTGCTCAATACAATAGGCATTATTGTTACCGCCAAAGGGCATGAAGCAGATTTCGTTTCAAGATTTTTTGTCCCCAACTCCGTTATCGGAGAAGACCCTGTTACCGGATCAGCCCATGCTACACTCATTCCATTCTGGGCCAATGAACTACAGCGAACAGATATGAAAGCCATTCAAATGTCAGTGTTGTTTCGATGTTGAATAAATAAGTTCTTTGAAATTATTGTCTGTATTGGGTTCTAGCAGATTTTGCAATGGAAACGATTTGAAAATTG